>DOBD01000023.1:35315-35512 GCA_003506275.1 Bacteroidales bacterium
TGTTGCTACTATTTCAGACCAGCGTTGTGACGTGGACTTCATTGATTCATTGTATAAAGCGGGAATGAACGTTGTGCGTTTGAACTCGGCGCACATGAATGAAGAAGGGTTTACACGTGTTATAAACAATACTCGTTCGGTGTCCAACCGAATCGCGATATTAATGGATACAAAAGGACCGGAGGTACGGACCACCG
>DOBD01000095.1:0-4311 GCA_003506275.1 Bacteroidales bacterium
ATCAGGGGTGTTGGCAGCGCACCCACCACGGGCGTGTTGATGCTCATCGACGGGCACCCCCAGTTGATGGGCTTATTCGGACACCCGCTGGCCGACAGCTATGTAGCCTCCGACATTGAACGAGTAGAAGTAATCAGGGGCCCGGGGTCACTGTTGTATGGCACCAATGCCATGGGCGGCGTTATCAACTTGATCACCCGCAAGAATCGGCAGGAAGGCTGGCAGGTCAATGCCAGAGTGGCCATCGGTTCTCATACGACCCGCAAAATATCAGCTGCAGCAGGCTATGGAGCCGGGGCTTTCAGCATGTATGCCTCCATCAAACATGATGCAACGGAAGGTCACCGACCCAATGCCCCTTTCAAATTGACCAACGGTTACCTCAAGTTGGGGTATGCCTTCTCTCCTACTCTTCGCATCAAAGCCGATGCCAGCCTGGCTTCTTTCAGCGCCCAGGACCCTGGTCCGGACACCCTGGGAGCAGTTGCCGGTTACGAAATGGACATTCAACGGGGCTATTGGGCCCTTACCGTTGAAAACGAGGGCACCCGGCATCATTTGACGGGCAAGGTTTTCCACAATTTCGGCGAACACCGCATCAGCGACGGTTTTCACTCCACTGACAACCACCTGGGTTTCCAACTACAGGAAACACTCAACCTATTCAAAGGCAACACGTTTAGCATAGGGGTTGACGGCAATCAATACGGGGGCGAAGCCTCCAATCGCCTCAACGGATACCGGCCCCTGATTGACACGACCGTGACCGATGGCGGGGTGTTTGCTTTTGTACGGCAATCACTTCCGAATAACGTGGAACTCAACGCCGGTCTGCGTTGGCAGCATCATTCCGTCTGGGGTGACCGCTGGATTCCCTCGGTAGGCATCGCCTGGAAACCCTGGCCAACCAGCACACTCAAGGCCTCCTACGGACAAGGCTTCCGAAGCCCCACCATTAGAGAACTCTTCTTGTGGAATCACAACGAACGATTACTGCCCGAATCTGTCACCAATTACGAAGTGGGCTGGACTCAACAACTGCCTTGGTGGAAAGGACAACTGGAAATGACCACGTTTTGGCTCACCGGTGACAACCTGATTGTAACCGTACCCATGCAAGGTCTTAAAAATGCAGGCAAGCTGGACAACAAGGGCTTGGAAACCAGTTTATCCTTCAACCCGACGGCAGCCTTGGCCACCGATCTCACCTACACCTACCAGCACCTGTCCGACCCGGTGTACGCCACCCCCAGGCATCAACTCTTTGTCAGTGCCAGCTACCGGTTCAAGGCTTTTACAGTGACTGGCAACCTGCGTCACATTGACCAGTTGAACACCCTTGCCAATCCCATGTTGGCACCTCATTTCGAACAGTATACCCTTTTGAACGCCAACGTAAATTGGCGGCTGAAACCCTATCTGACACTTTTTATCCACGGTCACAACCTGTTGAACCAACGTTATGAAACCAATCGGTACTACACCATGCCCGGTGCAACCCTTATGACAGGGTTCAAACTAACCTTCTGACCTATTCCCTACACACCTCCGACAGTCTTTACCGTCCCGTCCATCCCAACAGAACGGCAATTACCGAGCAACCTCAATGTTAGGTAATTGTAATTTTTAACATTTTGTACCATTATTTTTAACACGTTGCCGCTTGCAAGTCGAGTTGCAATGCGTTTACTTTGCATTAACATTGATTTAATGCTTACCACATTCTGTCAATCGCTTTGGCCAAGGCCGGGAAAAGGGTGACACCCCGTTAACAGTAACCCACCACATACTAATAACCATACCATGAAAACCAACCAACTGATCGAAAACTGGAAGCAAGCAGACATGAAGGACGTGATTGGCGCCTCCGTCATCAACAAGGACATGATGGCCGAAATCCAGGGTGGAGCCGGCTACGTGAATACCCTCAGTGGGGAATGCAACACGTCGGGAAAATCCTGTATCAAAGTCATCAAGGAAGCCGTCAACAAACTGTTTGACTTGTTTTTGTAAGAACTGCGTTGTTGGGTCCGGGGCTTGATGCCCCGGGCACTTCAACCCAAAAGCACCACAACCATGAAACACACCTTGAACGAACGCGAACAGTCACTGATCCAAGGCGGCTGCATTGATCCCAATGGCGGTATTTTTCAGCCGAACGGTGGTAGTACAATCTATGACCCAACCCAGGAAATCCCTTGGCCAGATTACGTGATTGATTTCAAGAAGCACCTCATCATTCACTGATCATGACTCTTGTACACCATCCTATTTCCCTTCTACCCTCGTTCAACCTGGCCAACGATTGGCTTTGTCTGTATGGTGATTTATTGGAAGCGGGCTATGACACGCTGAAAGAACGTTTGCTGACCGATGGCTTTAATGTGGCAGAAGCCCAACGGTTGACTGATTGTTCCTGGTCCAATTTGACAGACCGGCTGTATTCCGTGATCGAACCCACCCTGATGGCTCACTTTTTACTGGCAGAGCCTGACCTGGCTGGCGAGACGACTGTTGACAAGTGGGCGGCTTTCAGCACTCTATTGAAAGATGACACGGTCAAAGACTATTTTGAGGNNGCATCAAACAAGAAACAGCTCAGTGGGTCGTGCACAGTCACAAGTTGGTGAAGCGATTTTTCGCTGACAGGGACCTGATAACCAAGGTTTTGTTTAAGGCATCATCATCCTTGGTATTGAATGGTATCCAAACCAACCTGGGCGACAAGCACCAAGGCTCATCCGTCAGCCTATTGACCTTGGAAGATGGGAAAAAGATGGTGTACATACCCAGAGAGCGGCCGCTGCAACCTCACTTCAACGCACTGTGCACCTGGCTTGATGAGGCGTTGAATGTGGGATTGCGGCAGCCGTTGTTTGTGGAAAGAGACGGTTACTGTTGGATGGAATTTATCCCACACACCTCCTGTAGCAAGGAAGAACAGGTAAACCGGTTTTACAAGCGACTGGGGGTTAACCTGGCTTTGCTTTATACCTTGGAGGCCACTGATTTCCACTATGAAAACCTGATAGCCTGCGGTGAGTACCCCGTTTTTATTGATGTGGAGACCTTTTTCCACCCGTTTATGCCCTTTGAGCACGGTGACACCAGACACACCTTGTTCAACTCTGTCCTTAAAACGGGTTTGTTACCCACCGGTTTCACCCTTGAGGGCCATCAGAAAGCCGACTTGAGTGGGTTGTCCAATCCAGGCGGTCACCCTGGTCCCGTACCCACCCTGCACTTCCAATTCAGTCGATCCGGGCTGATCAAGGGAATCAGACAAACCAACACCCTTTCTGGTGGACTTAACCATCCATTGTTGAACGACAAAACCATCGCCTTTTCTGTAACTCACGCTGAAGCGCTTAAGGAGGGATTCAAACAGGCCTATCTTTACCTGATGGCTAACAAAGGCACGTACCTGGAACACGTTCAGGCGTTTAAAAACGATACCGTCCGATTGTTATTCAGACCCACAGTGACCTATGCACACCTTTTGAAAGAAGGACTGCATCCTGACTTTTTACGGCAACACGAACAGGCGGAACAACTACTGGACAACCTCGACCTGGTTGTCGGCGATTACCCCGAATGTGAGGGTTTTCTGGAGGCTGAGAAAATCGACCTCAGGCAGGGGAACATACCTTACTTCCAATCAACAGCTGATGGCCTTGACGTCTGGCACAACGGACACCGCCTCATCGAGGGTTTTTTCCATCAATCCGGTTACCGGACGGCTGTGGAGAAGATCAGTCTCCTATCTCAAGCCGACCTGGACAGGCAGTGTTGGATCATCGACATGAGCCTGGACACCTTGGGCGTCAGACCAAACAAGCCCATTCATCAGTCATCCATCAGTTGTGTTGGCATGGGTAAATCGATTACGTCTCAGGAGGCCTCCCCCGCTGCAGTCGGTTATTGGTTAAACAGAGCCATTGAGCTGGCCGATGGTGTCATGCAGACCATGCATGAAGAACAGGATGCAGCAACCTGGATGGTGTACAAGCCCAGCAACCTGGATGCTTCCCACTACGTGCTGACACCAGCCTCGTATGATTTATACAGTGGAATGCCTGGCGAACTGCTCTTATTTACCTACCTGGGACAACTGACTGGCAAGTCCCGTTACACCGATCTGGCACACAAGGCTTGGTTGGAGCTCTCACGTAGACTGGAGCATGATACCTGCCTGAGAAACCTGGGACTGTTTGGCGGTTGGGGAGGCTTGATGTATATGAGTGCCCTGCTATACAAACAGAAAAAAGACCCACGGTGGTTGGACGTTGCCTTCGGCTTTATGGACATGAC
>DOBD01000095.1:4364-14790 GCA_003506275.1 Bacteroidales bacterium
GGTTTCATGTTGGCTGTCCTGGCTTTGCATAAAGTCAGCAAGGAAGCCCGCTTTTTGGAAATGGCAGAGAAAATAGGTGGCTTGTTGCTGAGGGCTGCCATGCAGACCGACAAATTCATACGTTGGAGCGGTCACAGTAAACAACCGCTGGCCGGGCTGTCTCACGGANNTATTTGCCTTGGCCTTCGGTCGATTGTACCACGCCACAGGGACCAAGCGATACAAGGAAGTGGTTAAAAAAATACTCAATTACGAACAGTATCTGTTTGATCCGACCCGGCAAAACTGGCCTGACCTGAGGGATTTTATCCTGGAACAGGAAGGCGGACAACCAGCCTTTCCCACAGCCTGGTCGCACGGAGCTTCAGGCATAGGCCTGGCCAGACTGGAACTGTTGAAGTGTGGCATTCGCTGTCAGGCGGTACAAAACGACCTGGACATCGCGCTGAACACCTGTTTGCAAGAGGGCTTCAACGATGGTTACTCCTTGTGTTTCGGCCGCTTCGGCAACCTGGAACTCCTACTCAATTATGCCGATTTCACCGGTAACCTCGCCATGAAACAAAGGTGTTTATCGCTGGCAGACATGCAGTTAAAAGAAGGATTGGATAAGCAATTCCTCCTGCAAGGGGGAGGGCTACGCAGCCCTGGATTGATGAACGGAGTGACGGGCATCGCCTACCAATGCCTGCGGTTGCATGATTCCACGCAGGTCCCGTCTCTGTTGACAGCTGCCCTATGAGTCGCCCCTTCAAACCGGTTTACCAACTGGACGCCATGGACTGCGGACCAGCTTGTCTGTGCATGATTGCCCGGCATTATGGTAAACAGATCAGGCTTCAACGGATGCGGGAACAGGCGTTGATGACCAAGCAAGGGGTATCCCTTTACGGCTTGAGCGAGGCTGCTGAATCCATCGGTCTCAGGACGAAAGCGTTGCGTCTGGATTTTAACGCATTGACTAAACTACCCTTGCCGTGTATCCTTCACTGGGATCAAAAGCACTTCGTTGTCCTGTATGCTGTGAAAAAGAAGGGGAAGCACCGCTATTACCGGCTGGCCGACCCTGCCAAAGGCTTATTGACCCTGAAGGAAGATGCCCTCAGGCAAGGATGGGTTAGCAGCCGACAAGAGGATGTGGAGTTAGGCATCGCGTTGTTGCTGGAGCCAACACCAGCCTTTGAATCGACGGATGAAGACACCACCAGACCACAAGGGCTACGGTTCATGCTTTCATACGTAAAGGCTTACACACAACAAATTGGTCAGTTGATGGCAGGCTTATTGGTTGGCAGTATCTTGCAGTTGATACTTCCCTTTCTGACCCAATCCATCGTAGATCACGGCATCAACAACAACGACCTGTCGTTTATCCACTTGATCCTGGTGGCCCAGCTCATACTCACTCTCAGTGCTACCAGCGTGGAATTCATCAGGGGTTGGATCCTCCTGCACCTGGGCACCCGTATGAACATAGCCTTGATATCAGACTTCCTGACCAAGCTTCTGCGGTTACCCATGGGCTATTTTGACAGCAAGCAGACGGGTGACCTGATGCAGCGCATCAGCGATCACCACCGCATCGAATCCTTTTTGACCAACTCAAGTCTGACAACCTTGTTTTCCATGTTCAATGTGCTGGTATTTGGCATGGTACTCCTGTACTACGACTGGCGTATTTTCGGCGTCTTTTTCGGAGGCAGCCTGTTATACGTCGTGTGGGTAGCCCTGTTCATGCGCAAACGCCGCTTGCTCGACTTGCGCTATTTTGAACAGCAATCCATCAACCAAAGCAAACTTATCCAACTGGTCACGGGCATGCAGGAAATCAAGCTGCACGGCTGCGAACAACAAAAGCGTTGGGAATGGGAATCTGTACAAGCCAAGCTATTTCGCGTCAAGACCGGCGGCATGGCGTTGAGGCAATACCAGGATTCGGGAGCGGTGTTGATCAATCAAAGCAAAAACCTGCTTATCACAGCACTGGCCGCGGGTTTTGTGCTCAAAGGCCACATGACATTGGGTATGATGTTGTCGGTACAATACATCATTGGCCAGCTGAACGCACCGGTCGAACAATTGATACAATTCATGCGCTCGTGGCAAGATGCCAGGTTGAGTCTGGAACGACTCCAGGAAGTCCACCAGTTGGAAGAAGAAGATAAAGATCCTCACATGAAAACCACCTTCACCACCCTGCACGATCCCATCAGGCTGGAAAACGTGTCGTTTACCTACAATGGTTTGACACCTGTCCTGCAAGGTATTGACCTCACCATACCGGTCGGTAAGCAAACAGCTATCGTGGGTATGAGTGGCAGTGGTAAAACCACGCTGATCAAATTGTTATTGGGTTACTACCCGCCTACGACCGGCAAAATTCTGATAAACAACAGCCCGTTGGAGCACCACCATAAAAGAGATTGGCGCCAGCACTGTGGCATCGTCATGCAGGACGGCCTCATCTTTTCCGACACGGTTGCCCGCAACATCGCACCCGGCGAGGAACACATCGACCTGGAACGTCTGAGGCAGGCGGCTATCACCGCCAACATCCACGATCACCTATGCGCCTTACCCCTGGGTTACAACACCCTCATCGGCCCCGAAGGCATGAACCTCAGCCAAGGGCAAAAACAACGGATCCTCATTGCCAGAGCCGTATACAAGAATCCGCCCCTGCTATTCCTGGATGAAGCCACCAACGCCTTGGACGCCAACAACGAACGCTGCATCATGAACCGACTCCAAACCTTCTTCCAGGGACGTACCGTGGTGGTGGTGGCACACCGTTTGAGTACCGTCCGCCAGGCCGATCAAATCATTGTCATCCACCAGGGACGAGTCGCCGAACAGGGAGATCATGCCAGTTTGATTGCCAGGCAGGGGGCCTATTATCAACTTGTTAAGAACCAACTAGAACTCTAAACCATGAACACACCTCAAGAACGCCCGATTGAACTTCGCGCCCCCGATGTGGAAGAAGTCCTTTCCAGACCTCCCAGTTGGCTGGTTCGTTGGGGAAGCGGCCTAATGGGTCTGATTATCGTTGGTTTACTTATCGGAACCTATTTGATCCGTTTTCCCGAATACGTAAACGCCACGGCGGTGGTGACAACGGGGCAACCACCCCTCTGGCTCCTGGCAAGGACGGGCTCCCGCATCCAGCAGTTGAGGGTTGAGCCCCTCGCGACCGTCAGCAAAGGTCAAGTCATCGCTGTGCTGGAGAATCCGGCGAATGCCGATGATGTGGCCCACCTTAAAACCTATTTGACGGATTCCAGTCTTTACGAACCAGACAGCCTCAGCCCGGATCAGGCTCCCTTCAACAGATCATGGCAGTTAGGCGACCTCCAGACGACCTGGTCGAACGTGGTCAACCGATGGACGGATTATTACGTGTCTCAATGTATGGACAATCACGGTGACAGATGGCTGGTTCTCAAACGAGAAGTAGGTTTGCTGAACATCAACCAAAAGGGATTGAAGCGTCAGATTGACCATCAATCCAGGCAATGCGCCCTTGATCGGGAACGCCTGGAGAGAGACAGAACGTTGCTGAAGCAAGGGCTGGTTGCCGAGGAAACCGTACAAGCGTCTGAGCAAGCGCTACTAAACAACCTTCAGACCCTGGAAACCCTTCAACAAAGCCTCAATAGCCTGACGGCAGACAACCTGACCCTTCAACAACAACAGCACGAAGAAGCCTCTCAACGTCAACAAATCCTGGCGACCAAGCGCCAAACCTATTTGATGGCCGTCAACGAATGGAGGGCAGCCATCGAAAGCTGGGAATGCACATATCTGATTGTCAGCCCGACAGATGGCATTCTCACGTACCCCTGCGCCAGAAGCCTTCATCAACCGGTTAGTCTGGGGGAACGTTTATTCGNNGGTCGTACCCATCCAACCAGGCCCTCCTGTTGTCCAACTCACCTACGGCAAGGATGGACAGGGCAAGGTAAAGCCTGGTCAAACAGTCAGGGTATTTCTGGATGGTTATCCCTACCTGGAATACGGCACCCTGGGAGCCATGGTCTCCCAAACAGCGCTTATGCCCGATGAAAAAGCCCTGTTTACCGCCACAGCCCTACTACCAGAAGGATTGAAAACCAACTATGACGAAACCATAGGGTTGAAGGGTGAACTGACCGGACACGCACGCATCGAGGTCAACAACCAACGCCTGATTCAACGAATGATCGCGCCCCTGAAATACCTGACGGTTGCTCAGTCCCAACCAAGCTCCACTTCATCAATCATGGTGGAAGAGCCACCATTGTACAGCACCCCTGCACCTCCCAATGACCTGGAGACGGGGACAACAGCCTGTAGAAAGACAGCGGAGTGATAGGGTGACGATGGGGCTGTGGTCGTATCAACAGAAAGAGTCTGTGGGGCCTCAGCACCCTCTTGCCAGGCCTTGGCTGTCAAGACGCCATCAATGATAGAGACCGCAATGCGGCAGGAAGGCTTGAAACACGTCGTCGTGAACGGTTGGCTCAACGCTGTCACGGCACCCTGGTCGTAACGCACCAGGTAGGCATCTACCGTATTACCGTGCTTGATGGTACGGATAAAGCGCAGCCCATAACCTGTCAAAGAGACGTTGTCGAATTGCAGCACCACATCCATGAACAGGTCGGCTACACTGAAGCCTTGACCGGCTGTTTTGAAGGGCGTCACCAACAGGTTGAAACGCATGTTGCCACTCACCTCTCCCACCGGGGTGTACAGTAACGTGCCTGAGCGACCTTGTAACAATCCTTCCCGATGGGCAGCCCCATCCATTCCCTCTCCGTAATACCAGGACGAGCTACCGGTGGCAGTGGTCGACGGGGCGGCTTTATACACATCCATGGTCCAGAAACCAGGCAACACGGCGGGTTGAGGAAACGTAGCCGCCTGACTGAAGGTCGTTTTGAGGCGACGCCGGTCGGCTTTAACCGACGGGGCTGAAACGGGAGCGGTGGCATAAACCGACACCGGGTTACCGGGTTTGCAGCGCAGGTGGGCGGGTTGTATTGTGGCCATCAGGTAATACCCCACATCACCGGCCGACAGCGTGTAGTTCAACAACGGTTGTTGATGCCTGGACACAGCCACCGGTACAGCACCGCCACCGGATGCATCCGTGCAACGGTACCAAGTCACCAGTGATTGATCGGTATAGGTCATATCCAGGGCGTAATCCAGTGTGACAACCCCATCCTTTGGTGCGGACAACGAAGGTAGCCTGATAAACGAAGGTGGCTCCAACATCGAAGGCAGCACGGTCACAACGGCGGCGGCTTCCAAACCGGTACGGTCGGAGACAGTGACCACTACCGTTTCCGTACTGTCACCCTGTTGGGTAGGAAGCACCGTGCAGGTTTTTCCATCCGCTTCGACAATCAACCGTACCAAATGGGCTTGATCGGGGGCCACACGCCACGTGAGGCTGTCAATAAGGGTCACACCCCCACCGAAACGCAACAGGCTGGCTGTCAATCGACCCTGGTCCTTGCCCGTTTCCAGTCGCAAGTTGGAAGGTCTGACTGTCAGTTGCACAGGTAATCCGGTCAATGGACGACCCAGGTCTCGCTCTGCCTGAAGCACTTTTTCTTTCAATCCTTGAGGATCCCAGTCATCATCGCCCCGGAGTAAATTGTACGTATTGTACACTACCTCACCCCGGTGTTCAAAACGGTAGGCATCCAATAAAGGCTTGCCCGACATATCGATCGTTGCGAAGGGGTCTTCAACGCCCACCGACACGGGGTGGTCGTTTTGCATTACCCCAAATTGGTAATTACGGAGGACCAACGGAGGTTGATCCCGCCAACCCAGGTAAATATCCGGTGCCGATTGGATTCTGGTATCCACCAGACCGACCTGTCCGTTGGCTTTGGTGAAATACTGGCGACCATGGGTCAGAACCCTGATGTCACAGTTCAGGAAAACAGCCCCCGTTCCTGAAGTCGAATAGAACGGTTTGGAGCTATGAAAATCCAGGGTACAGGCATGATAAAGTCCGGTACCACATAAAGCATCGTCGGTTGACTCAAAATGGCATTGATCAAACAGAATGCGCTTGGCCCCCACAAAAGGGCACAGGTTCAAACGGCTGATAAAGCGCGTCTTTCTGGCCACCAGTTTGTCGCCGTTGCAATGGATGAGTTGGGCCTGTACGATGGCAGATCCTCGTTTTGGACGTCCCAGGGAGGGGTTGAGGGGAAATTCCAAATCAACGTTACAATAATTCCCGAAAGTGACACCTTCGGATCGAATACCGTCACCCAGCAAACGAAACAGGGTGAAATTACCCTTGGCACCCATGGTTTGACCACGGTTGGCGGCCAACACCACATGCGCCGGATCCTTGCTCAAGCCGTGAAAAAAGAGCCAGGGGCAATCAATCATCAGACCATAGGGCGTTCCACCCATCGGTGCTTCCCTGACAGCAGGATCGTCGGGATCGTCCACCCAATATACCCAAGGTGCCATGTGCAAGGTCATGGGTTGGGACTCGGACCCGGGCTTCAGCGCCTTAACCGCCGATTGCAACGTGTTGAATACATACGGATTAGCAGCCACAACTTCATCCGTTAGTTGACCATCGAGAAACAAGTCGTAAGGACCAAGCTTGATCCGTTGACCATTGTACGTCACATGAGTACCCTCGTAGAGAATGGGGTCCTTCGGATTCAATGAAACATACTGGAATGAGGAAGCTGAACCCACCCGATTGGTCGACGGCTGTGCTTGGAGAAAGGACGTCAGGTTGGTGACAAGGGCAATCAAAAGCAACCAATACGTGTGTTTCATGGGATCAGTTGGTTTCCATGCCTCAATAGGGTGTTTTATCGGCCTTGTCCGTCCAATCATCAAACAAACGGACGGCTTCAGGCAGCGGCAGGTGCTTCATCGCCACATAACGCATAGTCAAGGGTTTGGACAATTCGTCGTAAATAAACTTGTCGTTGAAGCCGATGCGGGCAGCGTCGTGCCGGTCGGCGGCATAGTACACCGTCTTGATGCCGGCCCAATAAATGGCAGACAAACACATAGGGCAAGGTTCGCAGGTGGCGTACAGAACGGCACCCGTCAAATGAAACGTTTCCAGCGCCTTGCAAGCCTCCCGAATGGCTACCACCTCGGCATGCGCCGTGGGATCGTTGCTGGATGTAACCTGGTTGCATCCACGTCCTATGATGGTGTCGTTCAAAACAATGACAGCCCCGAAAGGGCCACCTTGATTGGCGTTGACGCCTTGAAAGGCCTCTTGAAAGGCTTCTCGCATATAGCTTTCGTGTGGCATAGTCGTTTATTTGACGCCTTTCTCAAGGTAATATTGATACCTTGTCCAGACTTCGGTGACAAAATCGGCGGTTTCGTTGCCTCTGAGGTAACCTTGTTTGCAGACTGGATCTTCATAATAGGCCGGGAGACGTTTTAACAGCAAGTATTCACACACATCGTTCCAACTGTCGGGATTCTTTCCGTATTTCCTAGCCAACGCCCTGGCGTCGAGCACGTGTCCCAATCCGCTGTTGAAGGCAGCCAACGCCAGTTTATGCCTGTCCTCCGGTGTTGCCACCTTTCTGAAGGGCCGCTCCAAGCTATTAAGCAGGCGTACAGCAGCCAACACGTTGTGTTCAGGATACGTCAAGGCGTCAGCATCCACCCCATAACTTTCGGCTGTTCTGGGCATCAACTGCATCAACCCCACGGCACCGGCCCATGATACTACCTGCGCATCAAACTTGGATTCCTGGTACGCTATACTGGCCAACAAACGCCAATCCAGGCCATGTTCACCACCCAGTCGTTTAAATAGGGCATCATACGGTGATAGGCTACCATCGGGGGCAATGAAACGACCGGTGGTCAAAAAAGGAGACGGTCCCTTGCTCCGTTCAAAATACCGCTTGTTGATGGCCTTGTAGTCACTGCTGCTCACATTGGCCACAAACCAGGCGTTAACCGCAGCAGCCAATAAGGGAGATTCTTTCCGAACCAACCAAAAACTGTGTTGTGGAAAACTAAGGCGGGTGGAGATATGCAGGTTTTTATAATAGGTTTTGTTGAACTGAGCCTGCACGTTATCAGCTACCGTAAAATTGATGCGGGCAGCCGCCACCTGACCAATCAGGTCTTCAGCCGTAATACTGTCCTCGTCGATCACTTTAATGAGCAAACCACCTCCCAACTCCTCGTTGAGGTGAGTTAAACGGGTATGGTAACGTGTTCCCCGCTGCACCACCACTTCCTTACCCGGCAATTCGGTTACATCGGTCACCAGGTCGGGATTATCACGTCGTTGAACCAACACCTGATGAGTCAGAAACTCACGTCCACAGGGAAGAAAATCCGACTTGATCGATTGGCTTAACGGCACGTTGTAGGCAATGATATCCCCGGCACCGGCCTCCAGACTATCCATTAATGCCAAGATGTTCGGCACCACGATCATACGCAACTTCAATCCCAGTGAGGTAGCCAGTTGTTCGCAGAGCTCGTATTCGTAGCCCATTTCCTTATCTTTGAACAAAAAATACGAGGTGGAGCTGTACAACGTCAATGCCCGCAACTCTCCTCTGGCTTGGATATCGGGCAGGTCGCCAAAAAACTGTCTGCGCCTGGTCGATTCCTGATGACCCAGATAAGCCGCCAATACCACCAGGCAGGCAAAAATCAGGATCAGTCGCAGGTTGATTTTCCGGTGTTTGGCCAAGGCTTTTTTGGATGGTAACACTTCAATGCCTTTGGCCAGGTAAAACAGTTCATCGGTTTCATACAGTCGATCCGGATTGGCCATGCCGGCCAACGTCATCATGGCAGCCGCTACCTGGCTGGCACCTATGCCTTTAAACCTGGCCAGTCGGCCGGTCAGCAACCAACCAAACAGACGCATGAAGACAACACCCAACGATTCTCCTATACGGACTTCTTGACGAAACCCGATGAGCAAGGAGGGTCTGACAAAGACCAACCGCCCCGTATAGCGCTCCCTGACGGCGAGCTCCATCTCACCCTTGGTCCTGAGATAGAAATTGGTCGTACGAATGGACGCTCCCAGGGAAGAAATCACAATCATGGTGGGAATGGCCAACGCCTCAGCCAGTTCGGCAATATGGCAAGGGATATCGTAATCGACCTTGCGGAAAGCCAGACGGCTACCGGCTTTACGCAGGGTGGTGCCGATGCAGCAGAAATAGACGGCAGCGTTCAAACTGTCCTTGTAGGTCATCAATTGACCGTAATCAGCCAGCACCAACTGTTCGAGGGCTGGATTTGTCAACGGCAACAACCGCCTGGTCACGGCCACCACTGTCGTATAGCGATGGCTGTCAAGCAGGGTCTTGACCAGTTCGTAGCCCACCAGACCGGTGGCTCCGAAAACGACGGCTGTCTGCCCTGCTGATTCCATGGTCTATAAATTATCAAACACGCTGCCTGAGGGCTCGTTACGCTCATCCATCCCCGAACTATCAGCAGCGCTACAACTGTAGGCATGGCCTGGCGGTATGGCAAATACATCGCTGGGTGAAATACCCAGTTCGGGGTTGGCATGCACCTTGTTCATAAACCTGGCCCAGATGGGTAGTGACATGTTGGCTCCTTGTCCCTCATTGGTGTAATCAAAATGGATGTCACGTTCTTCGCCACCCACCCAGACGCCAGCCACCAAACGAGGGGTCAGGCCCATAAACCACCCGTCCGAGTTATTTTGAGTGGTGCCCGTTTTACCGCCAATTTGTCCTTGCACATTGTATTTGAACCGCACACGGCTTCCCGTACCACCATCTATCACCGCTCTGAGCATGGATAGCATTTTGTAAGACGTCGACTCACTGAATACTTCGGCCATTTGGGGAGAGAAGNNTGGGTCACCAACACCGGCTGCACACGGATACCCCTATTAACAAAGGCGGTATAAGCACTCACCATTTCAGCAACGGTCGCATCACAGGTGCCCACACAAAGAGAGACAACCGGATCGATGGGACCATTCAATCCATAGGAACGCAGCAATCGCACAAACGTGTAACGGGAAAAATGACTCATCACGTAGGCTGATATCCAGTTGTTGGAATTAGCCAGTCCCCAACGTAAGGTCACCACATCACCCACCCGACTGGTACCGGTATTTCGCGGTGACCAGGGTTCACCGGTCTCGGTAATGATGGTGATGGGTTCGTTGACCACTTTGTCGCAGGGTGAATACCCTTCTTCCATGGCCATGCTGTAGAGGAACGGCTTAATGGTTGAGCCCACCTGACGGCGGCCCGTCATGACCATGTCATATTGGAAGGGATTGAACGCCACCCCACCCACATAAGCCTTCACATGACCATTCATGGGGTCCATGGCCATAAAACCGGCCCTAAGGAAAAACTTGTGGTAACGGATGGAATCCAGGGGCGACATGATGGTGTCAATC
>DOBD01000300.1:0-3214 GCA_003506275.1 Bacteroidales bacterium
ATCCGTGACTTCAAAGGTATTGAAGGCAAGTTGGACGGTCGTGGAAACTACACTATGGGTATCCAGGAGCAGATCATATTCCCCGAAATTAACATTGACAACATCGTCAAATTGTTGGGAATGAATATTACCTTTGTGACTTCCGCAAAAACGGACGAAGAAGGGTATGCCTTGCTCCGCGAATTTGGCTTGCCTTTTAAGAACACAAAAAAAGATTGATAGACTATGGCAAAAGAATCAATGAAAGCACGCGAAGTGAAACGTGCCGCCCTGATCGCCAAATACGCTGAAAAGCGTGCTCAGCTCAAAGCTGAAGGCAATTACGAGGCACTTCAAGCACTTCCCAAGAATTCCTGCCCGGTACGCATTCACAACCGTTGCAGTATGACTGGACGTCCGAAAGGCTACATTCGCCAGTTCGGTATTTCCCGCATACAGTTCCGTGAATTGGCATCCAAAGGCTTGATTCCTGGCGTGCGCAAGGCCAGTTGGTAAACCGTGGGGCGACACCAACGTGACAAGTAACCGATGTTAAATATTGTCCGGAAAGTCCGGATCAATTTAAATTACCCATATGACAGATCCTATAGCAGATTATTTAACCAGATTGCGGAACGCCATTAAGGCCAAACACAGAATTGTGGAGATTCCCGCATCGAATTTGAAAAAGGAAATCACCAAGATCCTTTTTGAAAAGGGCTACATCCTGAACTACAAGTTTGTGGAAGACGGTCCCCAGGGTTCCATCAAAATAGCCCTGAAATACGACCCGGTAAACAAAGTGAATTCCATCAAAACCCTGAAACGTGTTTCGACACCGGGTTTGAGGAAATATGTTGGTTATCGTGACATGCCCCGTGTCCTCAATGGACTGGGTATTGCCATTTTGTCTACCTCCAAGGGAGTGATGACCGATAAAGAAGCCAGGGAATTGAAGCTCGGAGGCGAAGTATTGTGTTACATCTATTAATGAGGAGGAAGCGACTATGTCAAGAATAGGAAAATTACCCATCAACATACCGGCCGGCGTTACGGTCACTGTCAGCAATGACAACACCGTAACGGTCAAAGGCCCTAAAGGTGAATTGAAACAAGTTGTCAATCCTGATATCACCGTTGAGGTGAAGGATGGCAGCGTCTTGGTATCCAGGCCTGATGACGCACGCGAACACCGTTCGCAGCATGGCTTGTACCGTTCTTTGATCAGCAATATGGTGACCGGTGTATCACAGGGCTACCGCAAGGAACTTGAACTCGTCGGTGTCGGCTATCGTGCCGCCAACAACGGTCAGGTGCTTGATTTGTCCCTGGGTTTCACGCACAACATCCTTTTCGTCCTGCCTCAGGAAGTCAAGGTGGAAACCAAGTCTGAACGTAACAAAAACCCCCTGATTATCCTGGAATCCTGCGACAAGCAGCTGATTGGCCAGGTCTGTGCCAAAATCCGTTCCATGCGTAAACCTGAACCGTACAAGGGTAAAGGTGTTCGCTTCGTTGGTGAAGTGGTTCGCAGGAAGGCAGGCAAATCGGCCGGTAAGAAGTAATGACGCTAAAAATTAATCAGAGATGACAACGAAAGAGTCGAGAAGACAAAAAATAAAGCTCGGAATCCGCTCAAAGGTGAGTGGCACCCCCGAAAAGCCCAGGATGACTGTGTTCAGGAGCAACAAGCAGATTTATGTGCAAGTGATCGACGACAAGTCCGGCAAGACCTTGGTTTCCGCTTCTTCCTTGAAAATCGAGGACAAGATAACCAAGAAGGAACAAGCTGCCAAAGTGGGCGAAGCAATCAGCAAATTGGCGCTGGAAGCCGGAATCACCACGGTTGTGTTTGACCGTAACGGCTACCTGTACCATGGAAGAATTAAAGAAGTCGCAGATGCCGCACGCAAGGGCGGTCTTAAATTTTAAGCAAGATGGTAGGACAAATGAATCGAGTGAAGACGACCAATGATTTGGAGTTGAAAGACAGACTGGTCGCAATCAACCGCGTTACCAAGGTAACTAAAGGTGGACGTGCATTCAGCTTCTCCGCCATCGTTGTGGTTGGAAATGAAGACGGCATTGTAGGTTGGGGTCTTGGTAAAGCCGGTGAAGTCACTGCTGCCATCGCCAAAGGTGCTGAGGCTGCCAAGAAAAACCTGATCAAAGTGCCCGTGTTGAAAGGGACCATCCCTCACGAACAATGGGCCAAATATAGCGGTGCTGAAGTCTTTTTGAAACCAGCTACCCCCGGTACCGGAGTGAAGGCTGGTGGTGCCATGCGTGCCGTACTTGAAAGTGTCGGTATCACAGACGTGCTGGCCAAATCCAAAGGTTCGTCCAACCCTCACAACCTGGTTAAAGCCACCATGGTTGCTTTAGGAGAGTTGCGCGATGCCCATCAGGTCGCCCAGAATCGTGGTATATCCCTTGAAAAAGTATTTAAAGGTTAACGTACAAGAACATGGCAACAATAAAGATCAAACAGGTTAAAAGCCGCATCGGTGCACCTGCTGTTCAGAAGAAAACCCTTGATGCCTTGGGTATCAAGAAAATGAACAACATCGTGGAGCACGAAGCCAGCCCCGCCATTCTGGGTATGGTAGAGAAAGTCAAACACTTGGTAAAAATCGTAGAATAAAGTAAGACACTATGAATTTAAGCAATTTAAAACCCGCAGCCGGCTCTACCAAAACCGGTAAACGGATTGGTCGCGGACCAGGTTCAGGTTTGGGTGGCACCTCCACGAGGGGTCACAAAGGCGCCAAGTCAAGGTCGGGTTACTCCAGGAAGTCCGGTTTCGAAGGCGGTCAGATGCCTTTGCAACGCCGAGTACCCAAGTTCGGTTTCAAGAATATCAACCGAGTTGAATACAAAGCCATCAACCTTGCAACGTTGCAGGCGCTGGCCGACGGCAAAGGGTTGAAGGTCATCAATCCCGACGTCCTGATGGAAGCCGGCTTGATTTCCAAGAACCAGTTATTCAAGGTGCTTGGCAAAGGTACGTTGGCAGCCACGTTGGACGTGACCGCACATGCTTTTTCGGAAGCTGCCGTCAAGGCCATCGAAGCTGCTGGAGGTAAAACGGCCACGGTTTAACCTGATTCATGAATGAAAAGGCGTTTGATCGCCTTGAATGATTAAATAAATACGCACGAATGAAATTCATCCAAACCTTAAAGAATATCTGGAAGATTGAGGAACTGCGCAACCGGTTGCGCAGTTCCTCAAT
>DOBD01000300.1:3223-5951 GCA_003506275.1 Bacteroidales bacterium
CTGCCTTAACTGCCCTGCAAAGTCAGACCCGTGAAGGCATCATGTCCTTGTTGGACATGTTTTCCGGGGGTGCATTCTCCAATGCCTCCATCGTAGCCCTTGGTATCATGCCTTACATTACGGCTTCCATTGTGATGCAATTGTTGGGTATGGTTTTCCCTTACTTTCAAAAGTTACAACGGGAAGGTGAAAGCGGACGCCGGAAGATGAACCAATACACCAGGTATCTGACCATCGCCATTTTGTTGCTTCAAGGGCCGGCTTACCTGGCTAACTTGAGCGTGCAGATGGGTTATGCCGGTTCGGCATTGCCTAGTGGTATGTGGTTCAGGATCTCTTCCGTGCTGATCCTCGCCGCTGGTAGTATGTTTACCCTTTGGTTGGGTGAACGCATTACCGATAGGGGTATTGGAAACGGTATTTCCTTTATTATTTTGATTGGTATCATTGCCCGACTGCCCCAATCCGCTGCTCAGGAATTTATTTCCCGTTGGGAATCGACAGCTGCCGGTGGCTTGGTCATGTTGTTAGCTGAAATCCTGCTGTTGCTGGCTGTAACCGTTTTCTCCATCCTGTTGGTGCAAGGAACGCGCAAAGTGCCCGTACAATACGCCAAACGAATCGTCGGCAACAAGCAATACGGTGGTGCCCGTCAATACATACCGCTAAAAGTCAATGCAGCCGGTGTCATGCCCATCATCTTTGCCCAGGCGCTGATGTTTATTCCCGTAGCAGTTGTGGGTTATTCCAATGCCGCTTCCACCAGTAAGGCTGGTATGGCGTTAACGGATATGTACGGTTTCTGGTACAACTTGATCTTTGGATTGTTGGTTGTGGCCTTTACGTACTTCTACACCGCCATTACCATCAACCCGACCAACATGGCCGAAGAAATGAAACGCAACAACGGCTTTATACCCGGTGTTAAACCCGGTAAAAAGACGTCTGACTACCTTGACACCATTATGTCCAGGATCACCTTGCCCGGTTCAATCTTCCTGGCCTTCATCGCTATCATGCCCGTCTTTGCAAAAGTCCTGGGCATCAATTCACAGTTTGCCCAGTTCTTCGGTGGTACGTCTCTGCTTATTCTGGTGGGTGTCGTTCTCGATACGCTGCAGCAAATTGAAAGTCACCTGTTGATGCGTCACTACGACGGGTTGCTCAAGTCAGGTCGCATCAAAGGAAGAACAGGCAGCATTGCCGCCTACTAACGAAGGTTGAATGATTTATTTAAAAACAGAAGATGAACTGAATTGTCTCCGGGAGAGTGGTCAGATCGTTGCCAAAGCGTTGGGCGAGGTGGCCAAATATATTCAACCCGGTGTAACAACCAAGTTTTTGGACAGCATAGGCGAAGAAACGATCCGGTCTTTAGGGGCCACACCTTCGTTTCTGAATTACAACGGCTTCCCATCTTCACTGTGCATTTCCGTCAATGAGGTCGTTGTCCACGGCATCCCTTCCGAAACCATCGTGTTGAAAGAAGGTGACATTGTTTCCGTGGATTGCGGAGCCTACAAAAACGGATTTCACGGGGACTCTGCCTACACCTTCAGGGTGGGCGATGTCGAACCTGCGGTTACCGAATTGTTGAAAACCACTAAGGAAGCCTTGTACAAAGGCATCGAGGAGGCAGTCGACGGAAAACGCATCGGAGATGTTGGCCACATGGTGCAGGAATACTGTCAACGCAGGGGCTATACGGTCGTACGGGAGTTGGTGGGTCACGGCGTTGGCCGATCACTGCACGAAGAGCCGGAAGTACCCAATGTGGGCAAACGTGGTAGTGGTGTAAAGCTGAAGCAGGGGATGGTGATTGCCATCGAACCCATGATCAACATGGGAACCCGGCACGTGGTGATGGAGAAGGACGGGTGGACGGTTCGTACATTGGACAGAAAACCCTCAGCCCATTTCGAGCACACGGTGGCAGTGACCAAGGGCCAGGGAGCTCAGTTGATGACGTCGTTTGAATACATTCAACAGGTGTTGGGTGATCGTTTTATTTAATGTAACGCAAACAGAAGTAGAGATATATGGCTAAACAGACAGCAATTGAACAAGATGGTGTGATTGTGGAAGCCCTGTCCAACGCGATGTTCCGTGTGGAATTGGAAAACGGCCATGAGATCACGGCACACATCTCAGGAAAGATGCGTATGCATTACATTAAGATTTTACCTGGCGACAAGGTACGTGTGGAGATGTCTCCCTACGATCTGTCAAAGGGGCGTATTTCGTTCAGGTACAAATAATATAAGAAGAAATGAAAGTAAGAGCTTCCTTAAAGAAACGCACGGCTGACTGCAAGATGGTTCGTCGTAAGGGCGTTTTGTATGTAATTAACAAGAAAAATCCCAAGTTCAAGCAACGTCAGGGATAATAAGATTCATCATTTGTAATCAAATAACAAGAAACATATATGGCAATAAGAATTGTAGGTGTCGATCTGCCGCANNGGCTATAAGAATCGTTGGTGTAGATTTGCCGCAAAACAAAAGGGGTGAGATTGCCTTGACCTATATTTATGGTATTGGTCGCAGTAGGGCACAATTGATCCTGGAAAAGACCGGTGTCGACAAAGACATCAAGGTCAAAGATTGGACAGACGACCAGGCTGGTCGTATCCGTGAATTTATCGGAAGCAGCTTCAAGGTTGAAGGTGATTTACGTACGGAAGTCCAATTGAACATCAAGCGTTTGATGGATATCGGTTGCTACCGTG
>DOBD01000285.1 GCA_003506275.1 Bacteroidales bacterium
GTGAATGCGGCCGTCGGTCACCAGTTGGTGCAGGGCAAGACGGGCGATTTCACGACGCACGGGGTCGAAGCCTGACAGTACGATGGCTTCGGGGGTGTCGTCAACGATGATTTCGATGCCGGTTGCCGCTTCCAGGGCTCGGATATTGCGGCCTTCGCGGCCGNNGCGGCCGATGATGCGGCCCTTGATTTCGTCGGAGTCGATGTGGAAGACCGTGACAGCGTTTTCGATGGCGGTTTCCGTGGCCACGCGCTGGATGGTTTGTACCACAATACGCTTGGCCTCCTTGTTGGCCGTCATCTTGGCTTCGTCCATGATTTCGTTGATGTAGGACGAGGCCTCTGTCTTGGCCTCTTCCTTGAGCGATTCAATGAGACGTTCCTTGGCTTCGTCGGCAGAGAGACCGGACAGTGCTTCCAATCTGTCCACTTCCTGACGATGGAGCTTGTCCATTTCCACCTTCTTTTTTTCAATGATCTCGAGTTGGTTGTCCAGGTTTTCCTTGGACTGGGCCAGCTCGTTTTTCTTGCGTTGCAGTTCTTCGAGGCGTTGGTTGGTTTGCAATTCGCGCTGTTTGAGCTTGGATTCAATGGCCTGAATCCTGGCGTTACGCTGATTGACCTGCTTTTCCAAATCGGCTTTGAGGGAGAGGAATTTTTCCTTGACCTCCAGCATCTTGTTCTTTTGAATCACTTCGGCCTGGGCTTCGGCCTGCTTCAACGTGCTCTTGTACTTGGCGTTAAGGACATACCGGATCGTAATCCAGGTGACCGCACCACCTCCCAAGAACGCACTTATGAGGGAAAGTATGTTAGACATCGTGGTTTTTGTATTATGTTGTTAAAAAAAACGCACCACAACTCACAGGCGTAACCCGTGGCTTGCAGTGCGGTACTAATTGTAATAACGATGGTTACCTCAGAAAGGCATCCAACTCCTGGGTCAGTGTGGCGATGCGTTCCTCATAAACGGTCGTATCGCTTGACTGGTTAGCCTTTAGGCTTTCTATGGCCAGTTGGCAGGCCACCATGGCCAGGAGGTCTTTCAGATCAAGACCGGACTGGTTCACATCAAAGTGATTCCGGTATTGAGCCAATTTATCGTTTACCAATCTGCCAGCTTCCCTGAACAAGGCTTCTTCGCTGCGCTTAATCCTTAGCGGATAGTGCTTGTCGGCCAGGAAGAGGTTTATGGTGAAAGAATCTGTCATTGTTCTTATTCATTTATAAGTTCAATGCATTTGTCAATTTCCCGCACAATGCTCGACAACGTCTGCTGGGCTTCCTTTACGTCTTTCTTGCCGAAAGAGACGAGGCCGGCCAGCTTTAGGTTGTTATAACGGGCTTCCATCTCACTGAGGGCTTGCTGAGTTGATTTCAAGATGATGTCCTTGTCTGCCGATGCGCGTTCCAAGGCGTCCTTTTCTTCCCTCAGCGACTTGCAAAGCAACATCAATTGTCTGACTCTGGTTTCTAGGTTTGTCAGTAACGTCTGCTGTTCCTCCGTCATATGGATGCCAGTTAATTTACAAAGTTACACCTTTGTTTGACTAATTACAAATGTAGGGCGTGTTTTTTAATCGTTAACGAGACGAAAAGAGTAAAAAAAGGGGTCGGCAACGGTGTGCCGACCCCTGGGGAGGTATTGTTGAGAAGCGAGATTCGTTGCCGTATCAATGTACCAAGACCTTGACGGCACCTTCCTGAGTCTTGACTAACCAAAGACCGGGTTGCACGGTTAGTCCCCGCGCAGCTTGTTCGGCTTGGAAAGTGCCCAGGCATTGACCAAGGCTGTTGAAGAGGGTAACGGGTTGAGTGGCACCTTCCAATACGAGGGTGCCGTTTGTGCTGTACACCCTGATGGTCCTCAAGGTTGTTTTGTCAAGCCCGACATATCCCTTGGTCTGGACATCCCACCAGAAACGAACACCGTTGTTGACTTCGATACGTTCCGTGAAATCGCTGGTTTTGGGTGTGAAGGTCATGAGTACCATGATGTCATCATCTGTTTTGGCTGCAGGGGCCGGAATGGTCAGGTAGCTGTCGGAATAGTTGCCGGATTCCTGGTTCAACACGGATCGAGTCACCGTATAGGCCACGGGCACGGTATAGTTGCCCGAGCCATCGTTGGCGAACACACCGGCGCTGTCAAGAAACTGGTACTTGCTGGGCGGAAATTCCACATCGTTGATGATGGTCAGCGAAGACACCCTGTCTTTGTCCTTGAGGTAAACCTGGACGTAGCCGATGTTTTCTTTGACGGTGAAGGGCGAGTAGATGCCGGTGCCACCTTGGTTGTAAATTTCTCCGCTGGTCACTGCCGGAGCTACCCAGGATGGTGCACCCCATTCAACCATGAAGTCGTCGAAGATGACAATGGGGTCATAGCTGTCCTTGGCAATCGGTGATGCCGTGCCTTTAGTAATGATGTGTATGTATACCTTGGTATTGAAACGGGCTGAGTCGATGCCGAGTTCTTTGGCTAGTTTGACCACTTTCTTGCCCGACCCGGTGACGTAGAAGTTTTCCAGGGTATCAACGGCATTGGCTGCACTGACGCTACCCAGGAAGACAATCAGGTCGTAGGAGGCTGTCAGCCCCGTATTACCAGCATCGTACGTGTCCATGGTAAAGGATATATCCGTGGTGGGGGCAAAGCCAGTCAGGTTGATTTGGAAGCCATATTCCACGCGTTTGTACTGGCCGGGGTAACAACCAAAGGCTTGGTTGGTGGTGTCGCCCTTGACAACATCAAAGAGGCAGGCAGCTGGCTTCCAGTACTGGTTGCGGGCTGAGTCAGCTGTGGTCTCATTCAAGGCCATGTGCTTCTTCATGATGTTGATCAACGAATCGGTGCTGGCTACGTAGACCGGGTTGCCGTTGCTGCCGTAGTTGTTGCACTTGAAGTCACCTGCTTCCACGGCGGTGGTGGATGTTTCGTCCGGATAAACCTTGACTTGAAGACCTCGTTGGGTCTGACATTTGGCGAAGCTGATAGTTGTTTCGTTGTAGGTAGTTACGTTCTTGGTCGTGTTGAAATGGACCAGGAAACTGTAGGTCCCTAAGGTGTCTTGGTACGTTTGACCGATACCCTCGTTGCTTTGGAAGCGGAACTGGGCTGAGACTGATCCGGCCAAAAGAAAGGCTCCGGTTAAAAAAAGTAATTGTTTTCTCATGAAGGATGGTTTTAAAAGGTGAAATAAGGGCTGCCACCTTAATGGGGCAGCCCTTATTGATTGGTTAGTGTGGTTAACGAACCATCACGCGGACGGTTT
>DOBD01000240.1 GCA_003506275.1 Bacteroidales bacterium
CATCTTGGGAATCAAACACCCAACGCGACGCGAGTGCTCCGTTGCGGTAATCCCAGGCGGCGACCACTGTGCGCCCGTACCAGCCCCTCACAAAAACAGCGCTGGGCAGCTGGCCGTCCAGGTAAGCGATGCCGGCCGTAAACCGGTCGGGACGCCCGCCCGTGGTGTCGTTGCCACCATTGCCTCCCCAGCCACCCCAACCATCCAGCGGGTAGCGGGTCGGGATGTATTCAGCCGTGGCCAGGGCTTTGCCGGTGGTGCCCTCGAACACGGTGANNGGGTATTCAGGTCCGTTCACCACCTTGCCATAAAAGAGCGAAGAGGGGTCAAGTGTGCGCCAGTCCTTGTCGGCCTCACCAAGCACTGTACCCGTGCCGTCTACAGTGCCATCGGCCGTTTTGCAGATCAGCTCCGCCTTGCCGTCGCCGTCGAGGTCGTAAACCAGAAACTGGGTATAGGCGGCCCCGGCCCTGATGTTCTGACCCAAATTGATGCGCCAGCGCAAAGTGCCGTCCAGCGTGTAGGCATCCAGCAACTGCAAGCCTGTCAAACCTGGCTGCGGTGGGTTGCGGGTGAGCGATGGTTCCCATTTGAGCACAATTTCGTACCGTCCATCCCCATCCAAATCGCCCACACTGGCATCGTTGGCCGAATAGGTGTAGGAACGACCACCCACCTCGCCGGGCTGGGGGCGTTGCAGCGGAATGCTGAGGTAGGGAGCAGCACTGGAAGTGATCTGGGGGGCAGCCAAAGGGCTCTGGTTAGTGGCGGTGGAGCTCGGGGTCAACAGTGGGGCAGCAGCCAACCTGAAACAATTGCCGGCTGTGGGTTGAAACACCCCCTCACACACACAATACGTTGTGGCCGTAGCCGGTACGTTGAGGCTGTCAACCAGCCAGGTGACCCGGTCAATGGGCGTTCGGTTCAACTTAACCGGTGCCTGACCCTCCGAAAGGCGGTACACATCGAATGCCACCGTCGAGGGATCCTCCTGCAACAAGCGCCAACTGACAAACACGCGCCCATCGGCCTGACGAACCGCCACCACCCCACGATCAAGGCGTTCCATCGGCAGGGCCAGGGAAACCAAGGGTAGGAGGAACAAAAGCATGATGTGGTTTAGGTATCGGTGCATATGTGAGATGAATTAAAAGATCCGTAAATATAGTGCGAAATGGTCAAGTAGACCAGAGCAAATGGGCGTTTCATACAGGAAAACGAGTACGTTTTTTTCTTGTAACAAAATTTTACCATATTTTGCTTTTTTTAAATATAATGTCTTTATATTTGGATAGTTTTTTGTCGGGAATACCGTCACCACCACCTTGATACCCAGCTTGCTGCTTTTTCTGATGCTGTGTATTCAATCAACGCCCTATTCCCTCGTATTACACTCCAACAATATCATTGAGCAGACTTTTCTGTATGCAATCTGCTTGGTGAATGAGCTTTGATAACCATACAATACCTAGAAACACATAAAAGCGATGAAAAAAACACGTATCATTTTTTTGGTGATTACCGCCTCTGTCTTAAGTTCTTGTCTTGAAAATGTTGAACCTGAAGGCATTTACGATCTTAGACAAGCCAAGAAAGAACTTATTCAAGCCGAAATTTTGTACAAAATGGCTGAAACATCTCTTAAGAATGCTGAAGCCGCATTGACACTTGCTTTGGCTGACGAACAAAACTTGAAGAATCAGTTGGCGAGTATTCAAATAAAAAGGGCTGAGATTGACTTAAAGATGGACTCTTTACTTTTCATCGAGAAGACCAAACTCACGGCACTGGCAATTAGTGACCTTGAATATCAAATGGCTACGTTGGAAATGGCAAAATCCTTAGCCATTGAACAACATAAAGCTCTGTTGGCAACTGCGTTGATGAATACGGCCAAAGCAGAAACTGATTATCAAAACGCATTAAAGTTGATTGAGGCAGCCAAATTATCGTTGACCCCCGCTGAACAAGTCATCATTGATGGATACAAGCTTCAATTAACGACAATCAGCAACACTATCAATACTGTACAGGCAACCATTGTGAATCGAAAAGACAAGTTGCTGGATTACGAATATGGTATGGGCATCTTTGATGAAAATTCAGAACGAAAAAATATTGAAACCCAAATAAAAACCCTTGAGCAAATACTTGAAAAAGCCAGGAATGCAAGAGCTTTATTTTTTCACTTCGCGGATTCCAGTGATATAAATACGTGGCAGAGTCAGTTAAAAACAGTAGAAAGTGAGATTACTTTAACTGAACGAATGATTGACAGTATCGCTGTTGTGATACAGAGCAATGCGTTAAAGGAAAAACCGGTTCGGGATAGCATTTCAATCCTTCAAGTTGCAAAACAAAGAATCATCAGTACTAATAGTACCATACAAAATGAAATTTCAAGTGGCTTTTCCACAGAAGTAACCGTCCCTTTGTCAACACAACATCAATTTGGGAAAATTCTCATTGCCAATCCTCAATTAATCAATGCAGGATACGTCCCCAACAATCCTAAGAAGGATGATGTTTCTAATGGGCGTCGATACTATTTTGATGACAATCTCTTCGGGTATGGAAATGTTACGTTCTACCAATGCCTCATTTCTCCAGGTTTGTTTCCAACGATAAGGAGTAAAATTCAACCATTAATACTCTCGAATGAAGAAAAAGAGCAATTAAAAGTGGCTCAAACTACCCGTGTGAACAACAGAAATTCACTAAGAAATCAGTATGTAGAATTACTCTTATCTTGGACTAGCGCTGTGTCAAATTTTAAAACCAAAGCTTTGGCATATCGGTTGGGGGAAGCTGTTGATGCACAACAGTCAGCGATTGATGCATTAAACTATTATCTAACAATTTATACACCTCCAACGACAACTCAGAAAAATACCTTGCTCTTGGCTGTAAGGGAAAACTTTGCTAGGATCAGGATGGAACTAAGCGGTGAGTCTTTTTCTGTTAATGATGGCACGACACAGCGGCCTTTGTTGGAACTGAGTTCAATTGATCTTGACAACAATACCCTTTTAACCAATCTTTCAACCCTGCTCAATGCAATCAGTAAACTTGATGCCGATGGAAGTTATGGACAATATGGAGTCAATAGTATTATTTACGATTGGAAATACTATTCAACATACTTGTTTGGTGTTGAAGATAGACTTACAGAGCTTAGTAACAATGCTGATTTTGGAGGTCTATTGGAGTTGTATGTTGCATATACTGTTTCGGTACCGTATTCTTCTGAAGCGGTAGTAGTAGACAACAATGCAATCAAGTCCTATCTCATTAAAATCTATGGTAATTGCTTCACGAATACTTATGACAATATTGATATCGTTTACCAATCGAATTTTTATAGCTCACTATGGTATAAAATGCAAGCTGCTGAAAATGCGGTATCATATTATGATGACTTATTGACAAATAACGACTATCAATTCTTACTGTCCATTTTTACAGAAGCTGAAAACAAACTACAGACAAAGTATTCCGGTTTAATTAATGAGTATAATCAGAATCTTGCCAGTATTGAGCAAATTGATGTCTGGTTGGACCAATTAAATGCACGTTTGTTGGAAGTCTCAGATAACAGTGAATTAACAGCGTTGTCTTCGGCTATGATAACCCATAAAAATGACTTGATTAATATAAGAAATTCAATTATCAATCTCATTAGCTATAATGAGTATGGCATTAGTGGGACTAATTCCAAAGAATTCCAGGATAACATCTCTATTTACAAAGAGATCCTGCAGAATAATGTTGTGAATGCCGAAGATAATTTAAGAAAAGCACTTTTAAAATTGGAAAGACTTGATGCGGGTGGATATACAGAACAAATAGAAATAACATACCTCAGGGAAGAGATTAAAAGTCTTGAAGAGGAATTGGTAACATTAAACAATGAATTTGACAGAATATCGCAGTTAATCAAAGAGACTATGGCTCTTCTAATCAGTGCTAATTAGACGATAAGTCATGTAATAATATGTAAATATTTTTAATAGGAACCAATTATCGATCATGAAAAAAACACAACAGTATTTAATAAGTGTACTGATCATCCTGATGTATTGTTCTCCCCATCTAACAAAGGCTGAAAACACCGATGTGGGTTTTGCGCCCACATCAGGTGATGTGCAACTTGAACTGGTATTTGGTTCATCAACGTATTTCAACGATGAGTCTGGTCTTGATTATTTGCTTCCCAAAGATGATGGCAGTAGTATCGGACTTGGTTCTGGCAGTCAATCAGACGATTTAGGAATCTACCTTAATACAGGCTCATTGACCAACCACTCAGTAGGCAATATGCTTGGGGTGAGAGCCGGTATTTTCATGTCATCCAAATGGGCCATCAACGCCCTTTTGAACATGAACTTCAACATAACTCCCAAAAAGGATTTTATTGAAGGTGACAATTCAGTGCCTGATATGATCATACCAAATTACCAGTACATACAAGCGAAAACCAGTCACTTATGGTCGACAGAAGTTGGTCTGAACCGGTTTTATGCCGTTAGAAATGAAAGTATTAATCCGTATTTTGGCTTTTTTGGTGGTTTTCAAATGGCAAGAGTGGAAACCATGTACCCATATACCGGAGAATTGACCTCTGGTGGTGATCCGATAGAACTCTATAGACCTTACTATCGAGCTGGACAAATGTGGTCTGCTTCAGGCGGTCTGATGTTTGGCGTAGAGTATGGCCTCTTTCCCGGCTTTATTCTTGGTTTTGAAGTAAGTCCGGTGCGTTACCAGTACAGCGTCATTGATATAAGACCAAGCGGGCTTAGTGCCTACATGGCCGACCACCATAACATACGCGTGTTTTCGTTGCCACGATTCAAAGTGGCCATACGGTATTAGTGCTTCAATTGGCTTGTTGTGAGCCATTGGATGGGGTTTGAATAACAATAAAGATAAATACTCATGAAACCAAATGCTTCAATCATGTCTTTTTTGGTAAGTAAGAGTAGAAGGTGTTTACTCTTTTTGTTGGTCCTTTGCCTAAATACAACAACACTTTCTTCCAAAACCAGAAATGTAGAAGATGCATGGATGCTTGCGCATGCATTTTTTTCCAAAAAGGCATCGCCTCAAAAAGGCCAGCAATTACGCCTAAAAGCGGCTAAACAGTATGATGCTAACCTTTCCAAAGTCTCAGATTCTACATCCCAGGTTGACCCTTATTACATTTTCAACAACGGAGAGGCAGCCGGTTATGTTATCATTTCCGGTGATGACAGAGTTGCAGACATTCTTGGTTATGCAGATACAGGCCGGGTCGAGATAGATCGAATGCCTCCATCAATGAAGTATTGGTTAGATAAATATGCGACAGAGATAAAATTATTAAGCGAAGAGGGTTCTAGCACGCATAAAACATCGTTGACAATACCAGAACAGTATGCACCAATTTCACCTTTGATTGGAAATCTAAAATGGGGGCAATCAGACCCCTTTAATATGTATTGTCCGGTTGTTAACGCGTCAGGCGATAAGGCGCTTGTTGGTTGTACGGCAACAGGCATGGCTATGGCGATGAAGTACCATAATTGGCCTATTAGGGGTAATGGTAGCCATCAATACACTACAAAAACCAACAAGCTCGCTATCGGTCAAGATTTTTCCGATACTTACTATGATTGGGAAAACATGACGGATGAATACACTGAGTCGAGTTCCTTGACAGAGAAAAGTGCCGTGGCAACGTTGATGTACCATTGCGGGGTGGCGGCAAATATGGATTATGGTTTAGAAGCAAGCGGGGCTTCAGAGTATGATGCGGCATTAGCGCTGATTAACCATTTTGGTTATGACGAAGGCTTGGATGTCGTTCGAAAGAATTACTATTCAATGATTGAGTGNNTATCTCATTTAAGGCCTGTTCCTTACGTGGGCGTATCTAACTATATAAAAGAGGGTGCTCATTTTTTCATTTGTGATGGATACGATGGGTTTGGTTACTATCATTTCAACTGGGGATGGGGAGGGTCATGCAATGGATTTTATCTTTTAACATCGATGGATCCTAATGATGATTATAAATTTAATATAGATGAAAGCATGATTATTGGCATGCAAAAGCCAAGAGGAACGGCCCCAAAGCCATCAAATCGTATCGTATTAGACAATGTCATGTCCATCTTTGATCGAACGATTAATAGAAACGAGGATTTTTCCATCACACTCGATGATGTTTGCAATATGAGTATTCATGCGTTTAATGGGTTGATTGGTGTTGCTTTGTACACGTTAGACAATACGTTTGTTGACATGCTTGTTTCTACCGATATGAAGATAGAGTCGCTGTATGGCATTAGTGGCCTTCGTTTGAAGGGCGATATTCCCGGATCGATTGAAGATGGCGTGTACAAACTGTATCCTGTCAGTATGGCTTCGGTTGATGATAATTGGATCCCCATTCGACATCGAGTTGGTTTAAAAAGCAACGCCTTCTATGTGACCATTACAAAAGATAAGGTGGAGTTTACTACTGTCACTAGCGAGGATTATGTCACAACGTTCTTGTACGATAAGGTATACTATACCATTTCTTCGCCCAATACCTGTGTGGTTGATGGATACAAAAATGCAGACTTTAACAAGGCCCCTTTGGCAATTCCAGAAACAGCACCCTTTAACGGTATTGATATGAGGGTGACAGCCATCGATAAAGGAGCCTTCTATTATGGCTACATTTCGGATGTTGTTCTCCCAAATACTATTACAAAGATAGAAGATGGAGCATTTGAGTATAGCTCACTCTCGAGCATCAAATTTGGAGACGGCCTTGAAACGATAGGCGATGGAGCATTTAACAATTGTATGAGTTTATCTGGCGAACTTCAATTCCCCAGCTCCTTAACTGAAATAGGAAATAGCGCATTCAAATCATGTATTGGTCTATATGGTCAACTCTACATTCCTGATAGCGTCACACGAGTTGGAGATAATGCATTCTCGTCCACCAATTTCTCGCAACTTGTGTTGGGCTCTTCCCTCAAGGAAATAGGCGAGGAAGCTTTTTATTTTTGTACAGATATCTTAGGAAGTTTAACGATCCCCAACAGTGTCACAAAGCTGGGAGTGGGTGCTTTCAATAGTTGTTCTGGCCTGTCTGGATTATTAACTATTTCTGACGCAATTGATGTTATTCCATCGGGTGCCTTTTCATTATGTAGTGACATTGACAGTGTTTTTATTGGCAGAAATACCCGCTTCATAGGAGGGGGCGCTTTTTCATATTGTAGCGGTCTCCAGACAATCATTGTTCCCAACAAAATACCACCAATTATCAACGCAAACACGTTTAGTAACGTTCATAAAGATAAATGCGTCTTGAAGGTCGATGATGTGGGTGCATACAAACAAGCAGCCTACTGGAGTGAGTTCAAGATTATTGTTCCCAGAATCATTCCTGACCCTCCTGTTATTCACGTATCAGAATGCGTGATTGAAATGGATACCATTGAGATAGGTCAATCTTCAAGCATCTACGAATTTATTGTTTCGGGTAAACAATTGACTTCCGATCTAATCATTACAGCTCCTAATGACATTTTTTTATCGCCAGGGTCAACATGGACGCATTCTATTTCGCTGTCCCCGACCAATGGTGATATTGAGCCTCGAGTCATCAGTGTGGTATTCACACCAACGAGAGTGGGACCATGGCAGGATAGTATTGTGCTTTCCTCAGATAATACCCCATCTGTTGTTATCAAGGTTCAGGCCTATGGCTTCGTTAAACCGACAGCGAGTATCACCCTTTCCCGCACTTCGCTTGATTTTGGTGCCATCGAATTCGGGAAGGTTTCGACACCCCTTTCCTTCACAATTTCAGGCAATCAAATGACAGAAGAGGTTGTCTTAACAGCCCCCGATGGCTTTCTTATATCGACAATAGGCGATTACCAACAATCGCTTCAATTGATGCCGATTGATGGTGTTTTGCTCACGAAAGAAATAAACGTAGTTTTTTGCCCATCAAAAGCTGGCCAGTGGGAAGATACGCTGTTCATTCAAAGTGCTGAAGCTGGCAGGAAATGCTTGTTGTTGCGTGGTCAGGGAAGTGAACCAACGGTGCATATCCCTGTATATATAACAACACAGCCTACCGATCAACAGGTGATAGAGGGCAACAGCGCTACCTTTACCATTGCAGTCGAAGGTACACCACCCTTTGATTACCGTTGGTATAACCAAAAAGGGTTGGAAGTTTGCAACTCGCTTCAAACAACAGCTAAAACAAATAGCTTTATAACACCCTTGCAAACCTTGGATGGTGATGGTGCCTACTTCTACTGTCGTGTTTATAACAGCGAGGGAGAAGTGCAAAGCGCTATTGTAAAAGTGACTGTTGTAACAGGAAGTCCGGCCATTGATGGAGAGGCAATATCGTGGCGTATACTTAGGAATCCAATAGATAACGGCATGCTTGTTCTTGATGGGTTACCAGAAGAAGGTACGGCATCCATCACGCTGCACAATATGCAAGGTCAACTAATCTTGTCCTGCGAAACAACGACCAAGCAGTGTGAAATTAACATGGGTAATGTCAATGCCGGATTGTACATCTTGTCAGTCAGACATCAACAATTTGTTGAGCGATTAACGTTGGTTGTTAAGAAGCAGTGATATTCTTTATATGATCATCCAAAAAGGCAGGTTGAAGCTATCCACTTACGAATTTTTAGTGTTAAAAATGCCTTTTTAGTTAAAAAAAAGTAGGTACTTTCGGCATTGATTTTAGCGATTTGAATGTATGAAACTGTTCAACAGGTTGGCTGTCATAGCCAGTGTGATCGTCCTTCTTTTTTTGGGGAGCTGTGAAGAGAACCCACTCGGAACACAGACCCCTGACAGTATCACCCTTGATTCCGAAACGCCCGATTCGCTGTTTGTCAGCGCAGCCGGAGGCCCCTTTACGCTCCATTTTCATGCAACGGCTGATTGGTACGTTTCGACCGATGCCATGTGGTTGACCATCCAAACCGACCGCTATGGCTTAAGCGGAGAGGCAACGCTCAGCTTCAGCGTAGAAAAGCATGAGGCTTCAGACGTAAGGATGGGCCATATTCGCCTAAGTGCCGGGGAGGCAAACGCCGAACTAATCGTCGTTCAGGCAGCAGCCGGCGCCATCATCCTGACCCAAAAATCGTATCGGTTGGATTGCGCAGCGACCACCCTTACGGTGGAATTTAAAAGCAACCTGGCGTATGAGGTGATTCTGCCAGCCTGTGACTGGATCAGTGAACCGCAGACCCGAGCCCTTCAACTGCATAAAAAGGACTACACGATAGCCGCAAACAACCAGGACGATGCCAGGCAAGCGGTCATTATTATCAGGGGCAAGGCGCAGCCAGCGCTGGCCGATACCATTCACGTTATCCAAACGGGTCAGGCCATTGTGAAAGAACGCACCGCACTGTGCGCTATTTATGATAAACTAGGCGGTGTCAATTGGAGTCAAAAAGACAACTGGTGCTCGGAAAAACCGGTTTCGAGTTGGTACGGTGTCAAAACCAATGAAGAAGGCCGTGTCGTCAGCCTGGATTTTCAGGCACACCTACTTATCGGCGAATTCCCCATCGAACTCTGTGACCTGAAAGCCCTTGTTGATCTGCGCATGGGGGGCAGCGGGACGATGACGGGGGAAATACCCCCACAAATAGGTCAACTGGTAAACCTGGAGCACCTATACCTTGGTGGTAATCGGTTGAGTGGCAGCATCCCGGCTGAAATCTGTCAACTGACAAAACTAAAAAGTCTGGAGCTGTCGCACAACGCACTGACGGGCAGCTTGCCCCAGGCACTGGGTGAATTACGCGCCCTTTCCTTTTTCAATGCATCGAACAATGAGTTGTCGGGCACCATTCCCGCCGACTTGTTCGAGTTGCCCCAACTTTCCTACGCCTGGCTGGATAATAACCGGCTTTCAGGGACACTTCCCACGACCATCGGAAAGGCCACCCACTTGCGCAGCCTTTCACTGGCCAACAATGAATTATCGGGCAGTTTGCCCGTCGAATTGGCGGCCATTATGGGCAACCTCGACTGGCGGTCAGCCCAACATACCGGTCTGACAAACAACCGCTTTTCAGGAACCATTTCCGAAGCCATTTACCACCATGCGAAATGGGGCGAGTGCTGGCGGAAGATAGTCCCCCAAAAAGTGGGCGCCGGTTTTTCACTCACCGCTGTGCCTCTGCCTGCCTATACCTTTCAGTTTAAAGACATCAATGGGACGATGCAGAACCTGGGTGCCATCTATGCGAGCCATACCTATACGGTGTTGTTTCAGTGGGACCACGAACNNACACCTATACCGTCCTGTTTCAATGGGACCACGAACACGCTTTGATGTACAGGCTGGCCAAGGCCCTGGATGCGTACAAGCAAGCAGGACTGGGGGTTGTTATGTTTGATAACGGTAATAGATCCATACTGGTCGGAGAAGAAGCAACGATTCTAACCAAGGCCGGTGCCACCAATTGCATCAATTTTATCAAGGCTGATCATGGTAGTTTTAATTTCGGTGATTGGCAAGAGCTTGTTTACAACATGATCACCAGCAGTGGGTGCACCTCGGTGCAGGCGGAAGTGGTGGACCAACAGGGAAACATCGTGTTTAGTTACATCCCATCAGCCGATGACGACAGTCGGTTTAACCATAAAACCGAGACCGATCTGATTCCCTTTTTAACCACCTTGTTCGGCCCCATGCCAGCCGCCTTTTACGAGTCGACCGATTATTCGGAAGACGGAAAAATCACCACCCTGCAAACAGCCAACGTGGGAAAAGGCATCGATCTTGTGCTTATCGGCGATGGTTTCACCGATAAAGCCTATGGGCAAGGCGGCCAGTATGAAACGTGGCTACGTGATGCCGCCGAGGCCTTTTTCTCCATCGAGCCGGTCAAAAGCTTCAAGGATCGGTTTAATGTGTACCTCATCAACGCCGTGTCCAAACATGAAGAATTGATGGACGGTTCTTCCACGGCGTTGGGCTCCTACCTATCCAGCGGTTCACGCATCCAAGGCAATGTCAACAAAACCTGGTCGTTTATTGAAAAACAGGCATCCGGCAAGGTTTCCATCAATCCGCAATCAGCGCTGGTAATCCAAGTCATCAACTCAACAAAATGGGCAGGAACGGCAGCCATGATTACCGGTGTTGCCGGATCGATTGCCTATTGCCCCTATATCAACCATGACTTCTCACGGTTCAAGATGGTTGTTGCTCACGAAGCTGTAGGGCATGGACTGGGAAAACTGGCGGATGAGTACTGGTATCCAGGCTCTTACTGGCCCATCCCGGATTTGAAAAAGCAGGAATTAACCGCCCTGTACACCAACTTTGGCTGGTATTCCAACATTGATTTTACCAACAATCCCCAAACCATCCGGTGGGCTGATTTCCTTTCAAGCGATTCCTATCAATCATCGGTGGGCATTTTCGCCGGCGGCTACCTCGATTACACCGATGGCGTCTTTCGACCTTCTGAAAATAGCGTCATGAATTCGTATAAAACGCAGTTTAACGCCCCTTCCCGCTGGGCCATTTATCAAGCCATTATGGAATGGTCAGGTGAAGCGTATTCCTTTGACACCTTTCTTCAATACGACCGGGTTAACCTGGGTGCAGGTTCCANNCGTTCCGCCAGTTCACCAGCCCTCCGCAGGTTATAACGCGCCCTTCGCGTCGTACAAAATAGTGGGAGCTTGCGTAAATTACCACACATATCCGGGTCTTGATGGCGGTGGAATCTTGGAAAAGTGGCAAAAATCAGCCAAAAAGCCTTGGAAAAGTGGCAAAAAGGGGAAAATATCGTTTGATTGACCATATTTGCATTGAATATCATTCATTAAGTGATATTAAATAGTTTTATGACTGAAAAATCATACCTGGATTTGGTTTCAATGAGCGATAAAGCCCTGACAAAACACATCGGTGGGTTTGTGAGGCATCATCGCATGGAACAACACAAAACGCAGCAGTCGCTGGCTCAGGCAGCCGGTATCAGCCGTTCCACCTTGAGTTTGCTGGAGCGGGGTGAACCAGTAACGCTCACCACGCTGATACAGGTACTGCGGGTGTTGGACCAATTACAGGTATTGAATGCCTTTGACGTCAAAGAAACCGTCAGTCCATTGGGCTGGCCAAGCTGCAGAAAGCGAAACGCCAACGGGTAAGAAACAACTAACGCACGTAACGTATGCAGGTAGCTGAGGTGACTATTCATGACGAAGCGCTTTGACCGGGAAGGGCACGACGTAAAACACCATGTGCAAACGTTTTGCGCCCTGAAGCATCTTGATTACAATCAGGTCAATGCCTTCAGTTATGAACAATTGTTTCAGTGTCTGCGGGAGCTCAAACCTATCGACCTGGAAGCACTTGGGTCAGCCAGCACGCCCTCAGCATCAATGGCAAGCGAATAGACATCACCAAACCCGATTTGCTCCTCGTGGGCGACACCATTGGCTGTAAAAAAGCCGCCGAAATCATTGAGGAAACAGTGGATACCGTGCACCAATGGAAACGTTTTGCCAATGACGTCCAGGTACAACCCGACCTGCGCGACACGATTGACAAGACGCTGGTGCGGTTATAGTGGGTAGTCACTTCGATGTAATTCGTTTTGAGCTTGTAGGTGTAGTACTTTCTGTCGCTCGTACAATACACCGAGAACGCGTCCAAATCACACAAGGGACCATACAGGCGCAACGTGCAAATGTCTGTAGCGGTAATTTACTGGCTGTCACCAAGGAGGTTATTGATTTTCACCTTCATGGTCTTCAATTCCTTTTCCAATGACGTCAAAGGCCTCTTTTCCTTATTAACGGCGATTGGAAAATCAAAGAACATTAAGAAGTAGGCGTAACGGGCTATGCTCATTTCCTGACTCTTATCCAGGTACGTCACAAAGACCGTATCCTCCGAGTGGCGCACGACATAACCGCCAAAGTTCCTTTTCAACGTCTTGTCTGTCAACAGCAGGTCGGTGGAATTCCAGACCGCCTTTTCGTTCCTGTACAGCAAGTCTGCTTCCGCAATGATCGAATCAAAGACGGCTTGCATGCCATTGTCTTGCGAAAACAGTTGAAACGAGGCTGTAAACAGCAGCACGACAGGGATATAGAGTTTCCTGACCGTCTGAGGTGTCTTGCTGCCCACTGTAGCGGAGAGAGTGGTGGCTGTAGTGATTAATTTAACTGTACGAAGATATGAACATTTTAATTACTTTCTTGCATTATTACTGAAAATCCTTTTTCATAACGATTATTCATAAGAAGAAAAACTATCAGTAGTGTCTCTTAAAATATGTTAACAAGCTTCGAACTCAAATTGCAACTGTCCGTCATACTGGTTTTCCTCCTCAAGGGGCAGGAACAAATCCTTGATATTGTCCTTAACCAGGAGGGAGCTTCCCAAGACTCTCATGACTTCATAGATGCTTCT
>DOBD01000078.1 GCA_003506275.1 Bacteroidales bacterium
AATGGGACGTGTAATACTCGGTGGATTTACCAATAACAATACCCACGATCAGACCAACGACCACACAGGTACCGATGGCTAACCAGGAAGTGATACCTAAAATGTACAGGATCACATAGCCCAGCAGAGCGGTCAACACAGAACTCAAATTGATACCCCTGTTCAAGGCGGCCATCAACTGTTTCATGCCGGCACCTTCCTTGGTACGGACCACGAAAATACCGATAATAGAGAGGAACACACCGACGGCAGCAATCAACATCGGCGCAATCACCGCCTTGTACTGCAATTCAACCGTGCTCAACGAAAAAGCAGAAGCACCCAACGCAGCCGTAGCCAACACAGCACCGGCGTACGATTCGTACAAGTCAGCACCCATACCGGCCACGTCACCCACGTTGTCACCCACGTTGTCGGCAATGGTAGCCGGGTTACGAGGATCATCTTCAGGAATACCAGCTTCCACTTTGCCCACGAGGTCAGCACCTACGTCAGCAGCCTTGGTGTAGATACCCCCCCCCACACGGGCAAACAAGGCCTGCGTGGAAGCACCCATACCAAAGGTCAACATGGTGGTGGTGATGATGGTCAATTTGTGCGTAGGATCCGACATGTCCATATCCGTGAAATAGTTCAGGATAAGGTACCAGGCGGAAATGTCGATGAGCACCAGGCCGACTACGACCAAACCCATCACAGCACCACTGCGGAAAGCGATCTGCAAACCCTTGTTCAAGGAGCCGATGGCCGCGTTGGCCGTACGGGCAGAGGCGTTGGTCGCCGTTTTCATACCCAGGTAACCGGCAAAAGCCGAGAAGAAACCACCGGAAAGAAAGGAGACAGGCACCCAAGGGTTCTGCATGTCAAAACCATAGGCCATAATGGAGAAAACGATCACCATGCACAGGAAGACAATGCCAACCACCTTGTATTGTTGTCTGAGGTAGGACATCGCTCCCTCACGGACAAACTGGGCGATGGTTTTCATTTTGTCGGTTCCTTCGCTGGCCTTCATCATCTGCCGATAGAAAAAGTAGGCGAATCCCAAGGCCACCAAGGCGGCCGCGGGCACGATCCAGAAAATCGGAGTCAGTGTATTCATGTTTGAATTGGTTAAAGTAGATTAGTTGGTTGAAAAAAATCAAAAAATCGGTCGTAAAATTACAACAAAAAATCGGCCTTTCCATAAAAAATGAAAAGGAAATAGGGGAAAAACTGAACAAAAAAGGTGGAAAAAGCCACGAAAAACGCACAAACTGTCAGCACAGTGATGATTGCTGTGTTACAAGCAGCAGGCCCAGAAAAAAAACGAGCCACGAAACGTTAACGAAGAGACGTTACCCTTGCCAAATAGCCCAGGCCGCTTCAGCCTGAAGGTGGAGCATTTCAAGCCCGTTCTTCACCAATGCTCCCCTTACAGCCCCCTCGTTCAGGAAGCGAGTCATCGCCGGGTTGTACACCAGATCAAACAACAGATGCCCCTCTCCCAGCCTGTCGTAATCCAACGGTGGACAGGTCTCTGTCTTGGGCGACATGCCCAAAGGCGTGGTATTGACAATCAAACGATGGGATTGGTACAGGTCAGCCGTCAAGGCCTCATAGGTCAAACGGTCAGGCCCTGGTGTTCTGGAAACACACACATACGGCACGCCCAATTGTTCCAACCCGAAACAAACAGCCTTCGAAGCGCCACCGGTACCCAGCACCAAGGCTTGAATGATGGTTTTATGGTCACCATCGACCATGGGGCGACCATCCGATGCCGGGCAGACGGCCATTAGCGCCTTCAACTGACCCAGCAAAGGCCGCAACGATTCCCTGAAGCCAATCAGATCAGTATTGTACCCTGTCAACAACCGTCGGCCATCCGGTGTCCTTGTCACCTTAACCACATTGACGGCCCCCATGGCGGCAGCTTCAGCATCCAACGCATCCAAAAAAGGTATGACAGCCTGCTTGTAGGGAATGGTCACGTTGAAACCGGCCAAATCAGACAGCCTGTCCAACAGTCGAGGCAACTCCTCGATGGCGGGCACATCGAAATTGTCAAACACGGCATCAATACCCTCACGAGCAAACTTCTCCGAGAAATACCCGGCAGAAAAAGAATGAGAAAGGGGATGTCCCAAAAGACCGTATCGTTTCATGAATGCAGACTTAGTGTTCAAACAGGCCTATCAGGAGGGACTGTCCGTTGGCGTATTAGCACCCTCATTGGGTTCGTCTTCCTCCATCATGATTTCCCGAAACAGATCAAGCGCTTTCGGATCAACAGCAACCGCTTTTTCCAGATAGGTCATAGCCTGGTCTGTTTGATCCATCTTGGCATAAGCCAGGGCAAAAAAGAGGTTCAGACCAGGCAAGGCGGGATCCATTTCCCTGGCAGCCTCGTACAAGCTCAACGCTTTGGCATAATTACCGTCGTCAAACGCCAGGTTGCCCATGGAAGCCAGCACATCGGGCTGGTGAGGGTCCAGGCTTAAAGCTCGCAGGTAGCTCATAAAGGCCTCCTCACGCAAGTCCAGGTCTTGCATGAGCTCAGCCAGATAGACCCAGATTTCAGGATCCTCCTCGTCAATCTTCAAGGCCCTGTCCAACCAGGTCAAACTCTCGCCGAAGACTTTTTGTTCCATCAAACAGACGGCCATCCCCACACATGCATCCTTGTTGAGAGGGTTCAGGGTCCAGGCCTGTTCGTAGTGCGGCAGCGCCTTGTCTAATTGACCCGATTTCTCGTACGCTTCACCAAGATAAACCCGGATGATATCATTTTCAGGATCCAACTTTACGCACTCTTCGTACACCACGGCCGACTCCTTGTAACGAGTCGCTTGAAAATGTGCGTGCCCAAGTTGTAGCAGGGCCATTTGGTCATCCGGGTAGATGGTCAAGGCAAATTCATACGCTTCGACGGCCTTATTATACGCTTCCCGGTTGAAATGGCATTGCCCCAGGTTGAACCAAATATCGGCCTTGTAGGGATCCAAATCCAACATGCGCTCGTACACGGTGATGCAGCTGGCATAATCCTTTTCTTGCTCGTGGCACCATGCCAATTCCTCCAGCAGTTCCTGGTTATCAGGATACTGTTTCAACGTATCCTGCAGGTAATCGATGGCCAGGGGAAACCAGGTCATGTCAGTTAAAATGGCCACGACATCCAGGCAACGCTGCACCCTGTCGAGCCTCTCCGAACGCATCACCTGTTCGATCAGGTCGAGCCCCTCTTGTTTACGGTCAAGTCGCAAAAACACCTCGGCCCTGAGCAGCAGCACCTCCCCGTCTTCTCTTTCGGGCAAACGATCCAGGATGTGCAAGGCGTGTTTATAGTCCCCGATTTCCACATACAACGTGGCCCGTTTGAGCAACAGGCTGCTGTTGTTCGGGTGCAACGTCAGTCCCATTTCAATCACGGCACTCGACTCGAAGCGTTTGCCGTTCGACAAGTAGTAATCAGACAACACCTCCAGCTCATCCACGTCATAATAGACGGGGCGACCTTCCGACATAGCCTGCTCATAGCGGCGGAGCAAGTCGTCCAGATT
>DOBD01000143.1 GCA_003506275.1 Bacteroidales bacterium
GTGACCAGCGGCATTAGGGTGCAGGTAGTCGGCTTGCAGATCGGTGGCCAGGCTGAGCGTATCAGCGGGGTTGCGCATGGCTTTGTCAAAATCAATGACACCGTCGAAGGCCCCACCATGGCGTATCCATTCGTTGACCAAACCCCGGCCCACTTCATGATCGGCGGTGTAATAACCATTGCCCTTGAAAGGCATAATCGTGGCACCGTACACAAAGATACCCTTGGCATGAGCGGCGTTGATGAGCTGTTTGTAAGCGGCAATCAGGTTGTTGGCCGTCTGCGCCCCGTTGGAGGCATAGCCCAGGTCGTTCACACCCTCAAAAATGACGGCCCATTTCACGCCGGGTTGGTTGAGGATGTCCCGTTCAAAACGACTGACACCTGACGGTCCCAGGCAATTACCCAGTACGCAGTTGCCACCAATACCCATGTTCAAGACCCCAACCTGGCAGGTTTCCGGTTGCTTGAGCAGGCGCTCCGAGAAAATGTCGGTCCAGCGGTTCTGCTGGTCGGTGACCGAACCCCTGCCGTCGGTAATGGAATTGCCCAGGATAGCCACAGCGTATGCCTCTTCGGGCGCTCTGACCTCGAGGGCATTTATCACGTACCAATGCTCAGTGCGAACGGCGGTTGAAAAATCGGAAGAGGGGGTTGAAAAGCCGCTCAATAAATAAGACGTTGTTCTTGAGCCCGGGTGACCCGTCACTGAAGCGGAAGTCTGACCAAAATTGATGGTGATGGCCAGCTCCATGCGGGGCGTCAGGGTAAAAGCGATAGGGTCGGAATACACGACGGCTCCAGGCTGCATCGTGGCAGTGGATTGACCGCCAAAGGTCAGGTCTTTGCTGGTGGAGGCCTCGATGGCTCCTCCCCCTTTGGAGACGNNCCCTTTGGACACGGCAATGTACACCGACTCCAGGGTCACAGGGCTGGTGCTGAACTCGTTTGAAAACTTCAGACGCAGGGTGTCACCCCCTAGGGATACTTTGATGATTTGCCGCAAGGCGTTGTCTGTCAATCCAGGGGAGGGCGGGTTGTTGTTGGTTTCGACCAATTGGGGCGCCGTGCTCCAGCTGCCCACCCATTTGGTGGCGGCTGTGGAAGTGAAACCTACGCTAAGGCAAAAAAGAAGACTTAAAACACAGAAACGGGGAAAGATGAGTCGTGACGAAAACATGGTAGAGGTTTAAAGGTTAACAATTGCACGTATTGAGTAAAGGATGGTGATTAAAAACAAGAACCAAAAATCAACGAAAACCAGCCTGTCAGGGCATTGGTGCCAGCACCGGCTTGTTGCTGCCCCACCAGCTGATCCAGCGGGATACATCCAGGTTTTCGAGGCTGCTTTTCGTGCAGTGCGTGTCAACACCCTGCCGTCCAAGCAAAAAACGGTCGATGAACGCTTCCAACTCGGGGTATTGGCTTTTGGGCAGCTGGCAATGGCCGTGCTTGCCTTCAATAGAATACCCGCAACGGTCCTCGATGCCGAACGCCTTGTAAACCGCCCTGGCTGCTGCCATCGACACCTGGCCTGAAGGATCGGCCAACCATTCGTAATCGGGGTTGCCGAACATCAGCAAGGCCCTGGGGGCCACCATGGCGCAGAGTTCGTGGTGGTCGAAGGGTAAACGAGCGGTGTTGGTCCCGCTGAAGGCACGCATCGGGTTGGCAAACCAGTTATAGTCGGTAGCGCCCAGCGTTTCCACCTTGCCCAACGTTTCGGAAACCCGCCAGGCGGCGGCTCCCCCACCACCAGGCTCCTGGGCTATGGTCAAGGCGATGCGTTCATCAAAAGCCCCCGCAAACAAAGCCATCTTACCGGCGTACGAGCAACCTGTCACCGCCAGGCGACTCAGGTTGATGGGCAGGGATGCCCGGCAGCGTTCCAGCCCGTCGATCAGGCGGCTCACACCCCAGGACCAGGCGGCGTACTGACCGGAATTATCCACGTTCAAATGCGGGTAGAGCTGGTAGAAAGGGTCGTTGTTGCTGTGTCGGTAATACGTCGTCACCTGGTTGTGGCTGAAGGTAATCAAGGCTATCTGTCGGCTGGTGAACAAAGCGGCCGGCAAGCTGCCGCTTGGCATATTCATCCCAATCACGGCGGGAAAGGGGCCCTTCCCTTCGGGCAACTGCACCTTGGCGGTCAGGGTCAACGTCCGACCCTCGTGGCGTACCACAACGGTCAGCAGCCCATCGGCGAACTGAGCCGTCACACTGTCGGGGTGAACCACAGGCCTTTCCCCGATTTCGTAGTGCTGGATCTCCCAGGCAATTTCAGCCCTGCGGCGGCTCCAATCCTTGAACTTGGTGGACCTGGCCTTGGACGCCTGCTTCCAGTTGAAGGGATCAGTAGCCGACCACATGAAGGGATCGGTCAAGGGAGCCACCACAGGCAACTCCTCCAGCGAAGGCATAACTGGTTTTGGATAGGCGGCACCCGTATTCTCCACTGGGTACACCAGCGGAATGGGTTGGGCAGCCGCTGCCGGCATGACAGAGAGGGCCAACCAACCAACAAACAGCAGTGAGGTCTTTTTCATGGTATTCAAGGATTAAGTTTCGTGCGATACCGACAAAAAACGCAGCGTCACAATCACAAACGGCGCCTTTACGCAAAAAGTTTTTTGACAGGGTAAAAATATGTCTTTTCGTAGAACGGTGGTGTCAATCAGGTAAACGCTGCTGTCAATTTAGAAACAATCAGTGAATAATGCGTCCATTTTCCATGTATCTTTGTTGCAATAACCGACACCTTACTCACCCCACAAACCGTAACACGATGGAAAATAACTGCGCAAATTGCTCTATGAGAGCCAAGTACGACGCCAAACCCACGTCCTTTGCAGGGCGTTTCTGGCGCTGGCACATCAACTTCTTCCCAGGCTGGAAGGCCTACTTCACCGCCTTGGATCCGGCTGAAAAACAACGGGTAAGGGAGGCCTATCGGTTCAAGAAATACAATTGACAGTCCTGATTTAAGTGACATGAACAGTGCGGGTGGTCAATCATAATGATACTTGCAACTGTAAATAATCACGTCTTCCCCTTTGACCTGATACACCAAACGATGTTCCCGATCGATTCGGCGTGACCAAAAACCAGACAGGTCGTATTTTAGTGGCTCAGGCTTACCTTTGCCTTCGAAGGGTGTGCGTTGGATATCATGAATCAAGGCATTGATTTTTTTCAGCATGTTCTTGTCTTCAACGAGCCAGGAAGTATAGTCATCCCAGGCATTTTTTGAGAAAAGGATGTTCATATCACATCAATCAACGGCTCACTGACAACCTGACCTTCCTTCACTTGTTTGATGGACTCATAAAGCCTGTCTGCGTTGGCCTTTGAACTCAACAAGTGGAGGGTTTCCATGATGGCGTTGTATTCGTTCAGGGAAATCACGACAGCCCCGTTCCCTGATCCACGTTTAATGATCAACGTTTCGTTGTTCTCCTCAACGCGATCAAGGTACTCCTTGAGATCTGTTCGAAACTCGGTATAATTTGCTGCAATCATAGCGTCTTTCATTAAGCACTTGTTTACGTACAAATATACGTGCTTTTTTAACAACAAACAAGACATGTACCCCGATCATCCATAAAATCGTTGTTTGTTAACCAATTCTTCAAAAAAACGTACTACCTTTCACGAGGTACATGAATACCATTAATAAATCCCTTATGAACCAACGTAAAGCAACCTGGATTGTCAGAGGTCAGCGAGCAGTAGATGGTGCCGGCGTCCGCCTGAGGCGGGTGTTGGGGGCACAGACGGCCCGTTCGTTCGACCCGTTCCTGATGTTGGACGGCTTTGATTCCGTCGATCCCAACGATTACCTCAAGGGTTTCCCCTGGCATCCACACAGGGGCATAGAGACCATCACCTACCTGATCAAGGGCGAATTTGAGCACGGGGACAGCCTGGGCAACCGGGGCATGATCCACGACCTTGAATGCCAATGGATGACGGCCGGTTCCGGCATCGTGCACCAGGAAATGCCCAAAGCCTCACCGCGCATGTTGGGCTGCCAACTGTGGGTCAACCTGCCGGCCAACGATAAAATGGCACCCCCAGCCTACGGAGACATCACGCACGACAAGGTGGTTGTGGTGGAAGAGCCTGAAGCTGTGGTCCGCATCCTGGCCGGGTGCTACAAAGGCACCAAAGGTGTCTTTGAGGGCAAGTACGTGAAGGTGACCTACCTGGACATTGCGTTAGAACCCAACACCACCTGGACCTACACGGGCACCCCCAACAACGAAACCCTGTTCATCTACCTCCTGGACGGCACCTTGGCTGTTAAGGACGACCTAATGGAAGAAGAGGAAAAGGCTTGCGCCGTGCTGTTCACTGCCACAGAGCCTAATGCCCAAACGAACGAGGCTGTTGTTGTGCGGGCCGGCACTCAGGGTGCCCGCTTCGTCCTGCTGGCCGCCCCACCGTTGCGGGAACCCATAGCCTGGGGCGGTCCCATTGTCATGAACACCCAGGAAGAACTGCAGGTCGCCATGGAGGAGCTTGACAACGGGACGTTTATTAAACACAAGGTATAGGTAGTCATCACAACAAACCTGTTTTTTCGTTACCTTCGTTGGCATTTCGTGTCATCGCAGAAAGGGTCAAACATTTAATTCATTGGATACTATGATAGTAGGCGTCTTGAAAGAGATTAAGCCGGACGAAAAACGGGTCTGCATGATACCGGGCGGGGTGCAACAATTGGTCAAACACGGCCACGCTGTTCTGGTGGAAAAAGGGGCCGGACTGGCCAGCGGATTTCCCGACGAGGCGTACATGTCTGTAGGTGCCGAATTGGTGGAAACGGCGGCGGAAGTCTTTCAACGGGCAGGTATGGTCATGCACGTCAAGGAAATAACACCACCTGAATACGGCTTGTTGCGGGAAGGACAAATAGTGTTCACCTACCTCCATTTAGCTGCCGACCCCCAACAGGTTGCGGCCCTGCAAGCCAGCAAGTGCGTGGCCATTGCCTATGAAACCGTGCAAACAGCCGAGGGTAAGTTGCCCTTGCTTGAGCCCATGAGTGAGGTGGCTGGCAAAATGGCCATCCAGGAAGGGGCGCGCTTCCTGGAAATGCCACAAGGGGGTAGCGGGGTGTTATTAGGTGGCGTACCTGGGGTGGCACCTGCCAACGTCCTGGTGATTGGCGGGGGCATCGTGGGTATGAACGCAGCCAAAGTGGCTTGCGGCATGGGAGCCGACGTGACCATTCTGGACACCAATCTGGACAGACTGCGTTACCTGGTCGACATTATGCCGGCAAACTGCCGTTTAATCATGAGCAACCCCTACGTATTGGAAGAAGCACTGAAACAAGCAGATCTGGTCGTCGGGGCCGTTTTGGTAACAGGGGCCAAGGCACCCAAATTAGTCACACGCACCATGATTGCCGGGATGAAAAAGGGATCGGTCATGGTCGACGTAGCCATCGACCAAGGGGGTTGTTTTGAAACCTCCCGCCCCACCACGCACCATGATCCGGTCTTTCTGGTTGACGGGGTTGTGCAATACTGCGTGGCCAACATGCCTGGTGCCGTGGCGCGCACATCCACCCTGGCGCTGACCAACGCTACACTGCCCTACGCCCTGGCCATTGCCGACAAAGGCTGGCAGTTGGCCTGTGAGGAAGACAATGCGTTGGCCCGCGGACTCAACGTGGTGAACGGGGAAGTGGTGTATGGACCTGTCAGAGAGGCGTTGATGGGGGTGTAAGTGGAGTATACCCATAAATAGGGATACCCTGGGGTCATAATTCACAGTATTTGGGTATTGTGGCTTCCAGCCTATCGGGGGATCTTTGCCGAAAAAAAAATGGGCAAGATTTTCCTATTAGCAAGTTTTTTCAGTTTCATCTCAATTGGGCCGGTTATTGCGAGCAATGGACGCATTCAGGGCATGATAACCACGTCAGAGGGTCTTCCAGCCGCCTATGTCAACGTGACGTTAGTAGGGTCGGGCAAGGGGATGGTGGTCGATACGTCTGGACATTTCCTGTTTACAGGGGTTAACCCAGGTTTGTACACCTTGCGGGTTCGTTTCTTAGGCCTCCAACCCAAGGATGAGCGGGTGGAGGTACACGCCGGTCAAACAGCGGTGGTGAATGTCATCCTGAACGAAAACTGGCAACACCTTAAGGAGGTGGTCATCAAAGCGTCCCCCAACAGATATGTTACTGACTACCCATCCATCTCGCTGCGGTTGAAGACTCCTCTGGTGGAAGTGCCTCAAAACATCCAGGTCATCAGCAAGCACGTTTTAGACGACCAACAGGTCTTTGATATGCTGGAAGGTGTCACTCGCAATGTGAGTGGAGTGACCCGCATGGAACACTGGGACAATTACGCCCAAATCAACATGAGGGGGTCTCAGATAGCCGGTTTTCGCAACTGGAGAAAACGGACCATGCTGAC
>DOBD01000158.1 GCA_003506275.1 Bacteroidales bacterium
TCGCCGCCTTACTGTTGGGACTCACGGCCACCGAGTGGTGCCTGATACTGTTGTGCATGGCCCTGGTTTGGGCGGCCGAAGCCTTCAATACGGCCATCGAAACCGTAACCGACCACCTGTTCAAGGAGCGGAACGAGACCGCCCGCATCATCAAAGACGTGGCCGCAGGCGCCGTCCTTGTCTGCGCGGTGGCAGCGGCGGCCTGCGGCCTCATCATTTTTATTCCAAAAATACTGGCGCTATTTTAACGCATCCAGAGCTTATTCGAAGCTAAGTGTTGGTTATTCCAACGTAACCACCGCCTCCTGCAGCCAGTTGGCGCTAAAGGTGATGGTCAAAGGGCCAGTCTGAGGTGCCGGTTTCACGTAGGCTTTCAACCGTCCCTGGTAAACCCGCTGCCTGAAGTCGGTGTAATCGCCCATGTCGGAAGGATGGCTTGATTCCATACCCAACAGCCTGGCCTTCCCTTGAATGCGGCAGCTGATTTCATCGTCGGCCATAAAGACAGGCAAGCCCTTGTCATCGACCACCTGTAGGGTGATTTCCACCACGTCGGGTTGGTCGGACAGCGTGGTGACAGAGGGGGTGGCCACAATGGCGTAGGGTCTGCCACTGGTTTTCAGCGCGAAACGGGCAACCTCTTTTCCTCCGTTTAGTCCAACAGCTTCCAGGGTTCCAGCTTGGAAGGGTACTTCCCAGGCTATCACGCCGGTGGAAGCGTCTCTGGACTTAGGTTCGTCGAAGGGCTGACCATTGAGCAAGAGTTTGGCTTGTTCACAGTTGGTGTAGCAGCTTACCTGTACCGATGCACCCGCCTGGTAATTCCACACGGGAGGCGCATCCGTACTGGGGCGATTGCTACGGAAGCGAGGCGACGTACCGATGTAAATCATGGGATTGGTAGACCACAGGCTTTCCCTAAAATAGGCTATGGGCTTTTTAAAACCGGCCAGGTCGAGCAAACCGGTGGTAAAACCGCGGGATGGCCAGGCGCCAGCCTCGCCCAGGTAGTCCAGGCCCGTCCACAGAAATTGACCGAAGATGTAGTCGTTGTCGGTCACGGCTTTCCAGGCATCGAGGCCATGTCCGTTTTCACTGCCGTACAACACTCGTTTGGGGTACTTGGCGTGATCCTGGGCATAACGGCGTTCGGTGTAGTTGTAACCGGCCACATCGAGTGCTCCCGGGTAGTCGGTTTCATTGGACATAACAGGGCCTGCCAAACCGGCTGTAACCGGTCGGGTGGGATCGTTGGCCCTGACAACGGCAGCGAGGCGTTTGGCGATAGCACCCAACCTGTCTGCGTGCGGCTGGTTGGGCTGGTAACCGGCGGTGTGCTGTTGTTGTATGCCCTCCTTGTCGAGGATGGGGTGTGAATAGGGGTCGTTGGGGTAATCCACTTCGTTGCCGATGCTCCACATAAACACAGAGGGGTGGTTGCGGTCACGCTGGACCATGTCTTTAAGGTCGCGTTCGCCCCAGTCGTTGAAAAAGGCAGAAGGACCGTCAAAAGCGGGCTTACCCTGGTTCCAGCCGGACACCCATTTCTTCTTGGGAAATTCCCATTCATCAAAGGCTTCGTTCATCACCAGGAGTCCCAGTTCATCGCACAGGTCATACAAAGCTGGGGCCTGGGGGTTGTGACTGGTACGGATAGCGTTGACACCCATAGCCTTAAGCGTCATCAAACGATTACGCCACACGGATGCGGGTACGGCGGCGCCCAAACAACCGGCATCGTGGTGCAGGCAGACACCTTTCACCTTCATCNNAGGGCAAAACCTTTATTGGGGTCGAAGGTCAACTGGCGGAAGCCTACCTTGGTGTTGGTTTTATCTATCACGCTGCCATTTTGCAGCACCCTGGTTTCCAAAGTATACAAATGAGGTTTTTCCAAAGTCCACAGCATAGGCTGCTCAGCGTGCATTAATTGAGGGAAGGTGGCGGTTTGACCGGCTGGCACCTTGACCGAGCCATGTACTTTTGAAATGATGTGACCGTTGGGGTCCACCAGGTCCTGCTCCAACCGTAGGCTCACGTCTGTGGCTGTCGTGTTCTTCAAGGTGGTTTCAACGACGGCCTTGGCTCGTTTTGAGGTGATTTCCGGCGTGGTGAAAAAGACGCCCCATTGGGCTATGTGCACGGGGTTGGCGGCCACGAGGTAGACATCGCCGTAGATGCCAGAACCGGTGTACCAGCGGGAATCAGCGTATTTGCTGTGATCCACCCGCACGGCGATGACGTTGCGGCCTTCGGTCAGATGGGCGGTCAGGTCGTGCAAGTAAGAGATGTACCCATTGGGGCGGACACCCAAGGAATGTCCGTTGATAAAGACTTCACCGTAGTTATAGACACCTTCGAAATAGATGTAGACGCGTTTGCCTTTGAGTTCGGGGGTCAGGTCGAAGGCCTTGCGGTACCAAGCCACACCGCCGGGCAGGTAGCCGGTGGCACTGGCTAAATCTGGGCTCAAGGGGCCTTCCACACTCCAATCGTGGGGCAGTTGCACACGCCGCCAGCGGTTGTCGTCGTAGGTAGGTTTTGACGCTTCGGTCACATCGCCTTTTTGGAAGGTCCAATTGTCGTTAAAAAGGCGGGGCTCTCCAAACGAGACCTGCCCAGTCAGGGTTGTGAGATAGCCGGCCAGCAATAGGCCGAGCAAGAGGTGTTTTTTCATAGCAAACAGGCCATCTTAGGGGTTAAAATGGCCTGTAAGGTACGAAAAGTTGGACAAAATCAAGTAGCGTCAGGCAAAATCGCGCTTGGCAGCCTGGCTCAGCATTTTGACGAGGGCCTTTTCAAGATCATAGCCGGCAAGTGCTATGCCATCGACACTTCCGAAGAAGCCGTCACGTCCGTGTGTCAGGCCTAAGGTGTGTCCAATTTCATGGGCCACAACCAGGATGTCGGCTTTGTAGCATTCTTTGACAACGATGGTTTTACCATCAGTACAGGCTGGTGTTTCCGAACTAACCACATCTCCGTTGACATCGGTCTGGACGGGAAATGTATGATTGGTGGGAATCATGATAATCGTGTTGCCGGGCACGTTTTGTGCCTGGTCATTTACCGTCAATTTGAAGGCTACCGTGTAGACTTCTTTCTTTCCATTGACCTTGATGGTGCAGGTTTGTGTTTGGTTGTTCCACAGTTTGACGGCTTCTTCCAGGGTACCGCCAAAGTCGGCTAAGGTTAGGTAGTTGGCCGTGATGGTCACGGTCTTCTTTTCATGATTGACATCCAGGGTTCTGGCAGCGAAGAGTTGGCTGGCAAGGCTGGTCACGATTAACAGGCAGGCAAGTTTCATCCAGTTGGTTGTTTTCATAGCTGTGAGATTGTTATTTGGTTTAAACTATAGAACTGTTCTATTGACGGGCAAAGTTACATATTGTTACATATATTGCCAATTATTAGATTTAAAACGTGTTAAAATTGGAATTATTTGGATTTAAAAGGCCTTTCGTATTACTATATGACACTTTTTACTCAACTTACGAATTGTAAGCAAACTCAGAAAAAAGCCACTATAGTAAAGACGTTGCAGCCCTTTACTTGTTACACGCCGTTAGTCTTTTTTTGGTTTTTGTGTCCTTTCCCTGCGATACGGGGATTATTCGTATTTTTGCACGAATCAAAGCACAAGCCCATGTCCACTCTTTCAGCCATCAACCGATTTAGGCGCAGCATTATGAAAGCGGCCACCAGTTCGATTGCTCATGCCACATTATCGGGCAATCAAACGCCGCTGGATCCGTCGTCCGTCAAACGGGTGTTGATTAGCCGCCCCAACCACCGATTGGGCAATATGTTACTGATTACGCCCTTGGTACAAGATGTACAGCGTGTGTTCCCCAACGCCACCATTGATTTCTTTGTCAAGGGCGGGGTGGCTCCCATCCTGTTTCAGGGATACGAACGTATCGGCCGCTTCATCTCGTTGCCCAGAAAACACTTCAAGCAACTGGGACTGTATCTGAAAGGCTGGCTGGCTTTACGGGCTTGTCGATACGACCTGGTCATCAATACGGTCAATTATTCATCATCCGGCCGATTGTCCACCATGTTTGCGCGATCCAAACGCAAATTATTTGGTGACGAGGGACAAGAACGTTTACCCGATAACCCAGACTGGACACACATCGCCAAGACGCCTGTCTATCTGTTTAGATATGCCTTATCTGTTTGGGGTATATCCACTGACTCAACACCTATGCCTCCTCTCAACCTCAAACTCAGCGAGACGGAGTTGGTTGAAGGTCTGAAACGGCTGAACACCTTGATCCCTGACCCTTCGCGTAGAACCATCTGCCTTTATACCTTCGCAACCGGCACGAAGAGTTATACGGCCGACTGGTGGCTTCCATTTTTGGCGAGCCTAAAAGCCTCCTTTCCTTCCTACAATATCCTGGAAATCTTACCGGTGGAAAATGTGTCAAGCATTGGTTTCAATGAGCCCTCATTTTACAGCCGAGATGTGCGTGAAATGGCCGCTGTAATGAGTCATGCGGCCGTACTGATCACGGCCGACTGTGGCATCATGCATTTGGCCAGCGCTGCCCAAACACCCATTGTCGCCTTATTTTCCGTGACAGACCCCGTCATCTACGGTCCCTACAACGCTGGCAGCATCAGCTTGCAGACTGAAGGCCTCGAAAAGGATGCTATCCTTGAAGCGGTGAAAACGTTGGTCCATTAAAGGGTTGGCACCCCATGGCTTTCTTTTCAACGTTTCTATACCACTTGTTATAA
>DOBD01000292.1:0-8637 GCA_003506275.1 Bacteroidales bacterium
CGACACGGTCGGTTTGATCAACACTGTCACCAACAAGTATCTGGGTGCTGATGGACTGGGAGAAGACAGCAGACTGTATGACGACAAAGCCTGGGTGGAAAGCCCCAAGACCAAGCCTTATACGCAGTGGGTCATCAAAGATGCCGCCTTGGAAGTAGTGCCTGAAGTTTATGAACAACCCATTGGCCTGGATGTGGAGTTGGCCATCGAGCGTAACTATCAATCCTACCCCGTCAGTTTCAAAACATCCGGTATCAAGGAGACGCTGTTTTTTGAAACAACAGCCGGATTCGATGTCAACAGGACGTCTATTTCACCCGAAGACGTCAAAGCCCTTGATGGCAAGGTCACCGTACGCATCAGTACCAAACTGGAAGCAGGCATGGATGGAAATCTATACATCTCAAAGGGTGCCACGGCTGGCGAAACAAGGATTGATACCATCAAATTGGTTTCAGTCAACCAGTATCCAAGGTTCCAAATCAAGAACACGGCCAATGAAAGCCTGACATTAGGTAGTCATGCCACCGATTTCCAACCCGCTCTAACCATTGATAAGGATACGATCACTCAGTTGTTTATCGTACGTAAAGCCAAACCGGTGTTGCCGGATAGTCTATCGATGTTGACAGACAGCCTCTATTACATCGTACAGGATGGTGATTACCGTATGCTTGCCAAAAACACGGCTAACTACTGGGGTACCCTGTGGGGAGTACCCACCAATGAAGCCTTGTGGTTCCTGCACCCGCAAGATGGTGGTACGTACGACATCGTTAACTTCGTAACGGGTAAGTCTCTTGGTGCCGATGCCGTTTCTGAACTCGGCGGCGACTATCTCTATTGCGACAAGGTTTTCACGCCAGCGCCCACGGCTGCACCGTTCTGCGAATGGAAACTGGAGAGCTTTACCCTTGGTCTGAAACCAGTCCGTGAAGGAACGCTCAAGTTGGTTAACAACGCCGGTCAATTGACCCTCCACGGGACTCAGACAGGTGATCGGATACAGGTATACAACCTGGCTGGTCGCTGCGTCCAACAAACGACCGCAACGGGTTCTGAAACACCAATAAGCCTCTCCACTGGCTTCTACCTTGTCAAGGTCAATCAAACCGTGATCAAAGTAGTACGCTAAGCGATTGATGCGACAAAAAAAGACCCCTCCGAAGCAATGCCGGAGGGGTTTTTTTATGGATGGTTTTTTAGGTTTTCACACCCCTGAGTCTTAAGGCGTTTTCTTTGTCTTTCTGGGCGGTTTCTTGGGAAATCGTCCCTCAGCCACCCTTTTTTCTTGTTCAAACATTTCTTTGATAGACCAGAAGCAGGAAAAGCCAAATACCCCGAGTAGGGCTGAACAGGTCTGATCAGAAACAAACAGGGAAGCAACGGTGGCTAGGATGCCGGCAATCAGAAAAACAATCCAGAATTTCACCCCGAAATGGTATTCGGCCTTGATGACCAGTGGATGAAACAATCCTATGATCACAAAGGTGGCTAACCCAAGCAGCAATCCGTTGATGTGCATGATTCAATTCAAAGGTAGGGGACGATGGATTCCAGGTGGTTGCCTCTGGAGCCTTTGATCAGGATGGTATACCCTTCAAGGGGTTGTTCTCTCAGGTAGTCGATGAAGTGGTCGGCGTCTGTGAATAAGGGGTAATCGCTGTTGGCCTCCTTGAATTCTTCTCCTATCAGAAAAACCCGGTCAAAATTGGCCTCTGCGATGTGACAGGCCAGGCGCTTATGCTCCTCATTGCTAATGGTGCCCAACTCCTTCATGCCTCCCAGAATGAGGGCTTTCCGCGGTGCCTCATATTCCTTGAAGTTTTTAAGCGCGGCCGTCATGCTGGTGGGATTAGCGTTGTAGGCATCGATGATGAGGTTGTTTATCTCCGTCTTGTGAAACTGGGAACGGTTATTGCTGGGTACGTACTGTTCAAGTGCTTCAATGATGGCTTGGTCAGAGACCTCGAAGTGCTGACCCACACAGATGGCGGCCACTACGTTTTCCAGGTTGTAGGAGCCTATCAGGTGGGTTTGGGCTTCATGACCCTGGTCGCTGTAGTGTTTGAACCAGCGTAGTTTGAGAAATGGTGAACAGGAGAGGGCTTCGCCCCAAAGGGGATGCCCCGGGGCCGTGGCGTACGGAATGTGTTCGATGTCCCTGGCTATGCTTTCGAGGTAAGGGTTTTCCCGATTGATGAAAATCCGTCCTCCCTTTTCGCGCAGGTAATCATAAAGCTCTCCTTTTGTTTTTAGTACGCCTTCAAACGATCCAAAGCCTTCGAGATGGGCCATCCCAACATTGGTTATCAGCCCGTAATCAGGGTCAGCAATCTGGCAGAGCTCCTTGATTTCACCCGGGTGATTGGCTCCCATTTCGATGACGGCCAGCTGGTGTGTGTCGGTCAATCGGAGCAAGGTGAGGGGTACCCCAATGTGGTTATTGAGGTTGCCTTGAGTGTACAGCAGGTGGTAACGTTTACTCAAGATAGCTGCCATCAGCTCCTTGGTTGTGGTTTTGCCATTGGTGCCCGTGATTCCGATCACAGGAATCCCGCGGACGGAACGGTGGTGTCTGGCCAGGGCTTGTAGGGTCTCCAGTACGTTGTTCACCAAGAGGCACCTGGAGTCGGTTACCGCCTCGGCTTCATCGACAATGGCGTAACTGCTGCCGGCCTTCAGTGCCTGAGCGGCAAAGTGGTTACCATTGAAAGACGTTCCCTTGAGTGCGAAGAACAGCGAACCGGCAGGGATGTTACGGCTATCCGTAGTTACGTGGGGGTGCTGAAGGTAAAGGTCGTACAGGGTTTCGAGCGAGATCATGGTTGCTGGTGTTGGTGGAACATAAGGCCTCTGGCCATACAAAGAGTAAAAATACCCCTTTTTACCATTTTAACGGAGTAGTCCGGCATTTTTTTTTCAAAGCCATCGAATTACGGATTTTCATGTACCTTTGTAGGAAGCCTGGCGATTACCGGCAGCAAGACCAGACACCTATGAACTCGAACGCAAACGCTTTCACCCTCAACCTCAGTGGTAAATTGATGTCACTCGACACCCCCAAGGTGATGGGCATCCTCAATGTCACCCCGGATTCTTTTTTTTCAAGCAGCCGCTATATGTCGGAGGAAGGCATCTTGCGAAGGGCAGGAGAAATGATTGACGAAGGGGTGGATATCATAGATGTAGGTGGCTGCTCCACCAGACCTGGTATTGACTTGGTCACTGAAGAGGAAGAATTATTGCGCATCCGACTGGCGTTACACCTGATTCGTAAACGATGGCCTTCCGTATCCCTGTCGGTCGATACGTTCAGGGCTTCCGTGGCAACCTGTGCCGTCGAGGAATATGGTGCCGACATGATCAACGATGTTTCCGGGGGATCCCTGGATAAAGCGATGTTTGAAACGGTGGCCAAACTCCAGGTGCCCTACATTCTGATGCACATGAAGGGTACTCCGTCGACCATGCAGCAGCAACCCCACTACGATGACCTCATGGTGGAAATTACCCGTTACTTCTCACAGAAAATCCAACAATTGAGGCTGCTGGGTGTTAATGACATCATCCTGGATCCTGGTTTTGGGTTTGGGAAAACGGTGGAACATAACTACCAACTGCTGAGGCGTTTAGCTGATTTTCAGGTATTTGATCTGCCTCTACTGGTGGGGTTTTCTCGTAAGTCAATGATATACAAACCATTGAATAAGACTCCTGATGAGGCCCTACATGGAACCATCGTGTTGAATACCTTGGCCCTGACCAAAGGTGCCCATATTCTGAGGGTGCATGATATTGCAGCTGCCAAGGAGTGTGTGAAACTGGTACAAACCTGTCAAAAAGCCGGATTATGCTAAACATACCCATCATGCCCAGCATCATCGACGTGATCGATATCTTATTCGTCGCTTTTTTGCTGTACGGTACCTATAAATTAATGAAGAGTTCGGGCGGGCTCTCCGTCTTCCTGGGGGTCATCTTTTTCGTTGCTCTATGGGTCTTGGTGTCCTATGTGTTTGAAATGAAACTGATGGGCGCCATTATGGACAAGTTTATCAGTGTGGGTGCGATTGCCTTGATTGTCTTGTTTCAGAATGAGATCAAACGTTTTCTGGTGATGCTGGGCTCAAGGCGACGTTGGCAAGGCTTGGCGGTCTATTTTTCCAGCCGCAGACAGGCTGTCTCCAAAACGGACCATTGGGTTATGCAACTAGTCCTGGCTTGCCAGGATATGTCCAAGCAAAAGACCGGTGCGTTGATTGTGTTGGAAAACAAGGTGGTGTTGGACGATTACGTCAAATCGGGTGAAATGTTGGATGCGGCCATCAGTGGTCGTTTGCTGGAGAACATCTTTTTCAAGAACAGTCCCTTGCACGATGGGGCTGTGATTATTTGCAAGGAACGCATCAAGGCGGCTGCGTGTGTCTTGCCCGTGGCTCATGACGAGAACCTGCCCAAGGAACTGGGTTTGCGGCACAGAGCAGCGCTGGGGTTGGCTCAGGTGACTGATGCCAAGGTCATTGTGGTTTCTGAAGAAACCGGTCGTATCAGCCTGGCCTACAGGGGAACGATCAATCAGAAGCTGTCCATCGAAGATTTGGAGCGACTGCTCACGGAAGTTCGTTGAGTTAGGCTGTAAATTTTGCCGTTTTTTGGCGATTTTGCTAAGTCTATATTGCAAAAAGTCCGTATATTTGCGCACTCAATGGCACCCCATGGACATACTTGAAAACATGCTTGCCCGCGCCCAGGCACAAACGAGGCGCATCGTCCTTCCTGAAGGTACGGAAATACGTACTCTCATGGCAGCAGACAGAATTTTAGCCGATAAAGCGGCTCGAGTGATTCTAGTCGGACAACCCGATGAAATAACTACGTTGGCGACCACTCATGGATTGCAGTATATCAAGGAAGCCACCCTGGTGGATCCGAAAAATCATACCAAAAAACAACGCTACACCGACCTTCTGCTGGAATTGCGTCAAAGCAAGGGTGTTACTCCTGAGCAAGCAGCCACGTTGGTGGAAGATCCCCTGTACTTGGCTTGCCTTATGATCAAAGAGGGAGACGCCGATGGTGAAGTGGCCGGAGCCCGTAACACCACCGGGAACGTCTTACGTCCGGCCTTTCAGATTGTCAAGACCCAACCTGGCATCAGTGTGGTTTCAGGAGCCTTTCTGATGTTTTTGTCATCGTCAAAATATGGTGAAAATGGCTTGATGGTGTTTGCCGATTGTGCGGTACATCCTGAACCTACAGCGGAGGAGTTGGCTCAAATAGCAATCAGCACAGCGGCCACAGCTAGAAATCTGGCTGGTTTCGAACCCCGGGTGGCCATGTTGAGTTTTTCGACCAAAGGCAGTGCCAAACATGAACGGGTGGACAAAGTAACCGAAGCGACCCGTCTGGCCAAGGCCATGGCTCCAGATTTATTGATCGATGGGGAACTGCAGGCCGATGCGGCGTTGGTGGCTGATGTGGCTTCCGGCAAGGCGCCAGGAAGTCCTGTGGCCGGTAAGGCCAACGTGCTGGTTTTTCCTTCACTGGAGGCCGGAAACATCGCCTATAAACTGGTACAACGCTTAGGTAACGCTGAAGCTGTCGGTCCCGTCTTGCAAGGCATGGCTGCCCCCATCAACGACCTGTCCAGAGGGTGTTCGGTGGACGATATTTATAAAATGATTGTGATTACGTCAAACCAAGCCATCGGCTTGATGCGGTAAGATAACGCGGTTGCGTACAGGTAAAAAAGCGAGAAATGATTGTATTGATTCTTAATTGTGGCAGTTCATCCATCAAGTACAAGTTGCTTGATATGAAGGTCAACAAGACGTTGGCTCAGGGAGGTATTGAAAAAATCGGCTTGGAAGGTTCTTTTTTGAAGTTGACCCTTGCCGACGACCAAAAGGTGGTCTTAAATCAATCCATACCTGATCATCAGACCGGTGTTGAGTTGATCTTGTCTGTGCTTACCAGCAAGGAAAATGGGTGTATCAAAAGCTTGTCGAAAATCGAAGCAGTTGGTCACCGTATGGTGCATGGGGGTGAAAAGTTCAACGCCAGTGTTTTAATCACTCAGGAAGTGATTGAAATGGTGGAAGAATGCATCGATCTGGCACCTTTGCACAATCCGTCCAACCTGATTGGTGTGCGTGCTGTGGAAAAACTGATGCCTGGTGTCCCGCAAGTCGCGGTCTTTGACACGGCGTTTCATCAAACCATGCCCCCTAAAGCCTACATTTACGGATTACCCTATAGTTACTACCTGAAATACGGCATCAGGCGCTATGGTTTTCACGGAACGTCCCATCGTTATGTATCCAGGCGCGCTTGCGAAATACTGGGCGTACCGTATGAACACCAACGCATTATTACGGCTCATATCGGAAATGGGGCATCCATCACCGCCATCAAGAACGGCAAATCCATTGACACGTCCATGGGTATGACGCCGGTTGACGGACTGTTGATGGGGACCAGGGCCGGAGAGATCGATCCCGGGGTGTTAACGTTCATTTCCAGCAAGGAAAAACTTAGGGCCTCGGACATCAGCGACTTATTGAACAAGCAGAGTGGGGTGTTGGGGGTGTCAGGCGTTTCATCCGACATGCGGGAACTGGAAGTGGCCGTCCAAGCCGGCAATGAACGAGCCATCCTGGCTAAGGAAATGTACAATTACCGTATCAAAAAATACGTAGGCTCTTATGCGGCCGTGTTGGGTGGACTCGATCTGCTCGTCTTCACCGGTGGGGTTGGGGAAAACCAATGGGGTACCCGATCGGACGTCTGCGCCAATATGGAATTCATGGGCATCAAATTGGATGAGGCCAAAAACATCGGACTTCGTGGGCAGGAAATGGTGATTTCTGCACCAGACTCCAAGGTTACCGTCATGGTAGTGCCTACCGACGAGGAGTTCATGATTGCCAAGGATACAGTGGAGATTCTTTGCAAGAACTGTCCTCAATCGTAGAGGGTTCTCAATTCAAAACCGTTTTCATCCATCACGCCATAGGAGTAATGATAGAACCATTCTCCCAGGACGATGATGCGTGACCGTGCCGACAGGGAAAGGTCGAGGAGTATGTGCCTGTGCCCGAACAGATAGAGGTCGGGTGCGTTGTCACCGGCGCTCAAGGCATGTTGTTTGGCGTATTGTACCAGGTGTTCCTTGTCTTCACCCAGGTAGGTTTCCGGGCCTTGTCCTCGCTTCAGGCGGCTGTGTTTTGCCCAATTCAAGCCAAAGCCCATGCCTGCCCAGGGGTGGATGGTTTTGAAAAGCCGTTGGCAGAGTTTGTTGTGGAAGATGGCGCGCAACACAGAAAAGGATAGGGAGGGATCCCCCAGGCCATCACCATGAGCCATCAGGATTTTTTTTCCATACAGTGTGGTTTCATGTATGCCGTTTATGACGGTCACCCCGAGCTCTTCCTGAACATAGCTGAACAACCAGATGTCGTGGTTGCCGGTGAACCAATAGACGGGGATGCCGCTGTCGGTAAAATCGGCCAATCGTCCGAAAAAACGGGCATATCCTCTGGGTACCACGTATTTGTACTCGTACCAGAAGTCAATCATATCGCCCAACAGGTAGAGCGCCTCACACTCGGGTTTGATGCTGTCAAGCCAACGGACCAAGGTGCGTTCCCTTTCCTTGTCGCCTTCAAAGGCCAGGCTACCCAGGTGGGTGTCGGAAACAAAAAAGGTTTTCACGCTCACTCGATTAAAGGAAACCCAGTTCCAGTTTGGCTTCTTCCGACATCATATCCTTGTCCCAGGCTGGATCGAATACCAGGTTGAGGGTTAGGTTGGTCACGCCTTCTATGCCCTCCACTTTCATGCGGACATCTTCCATGATGAAATCGGCCATGGGACAGGCAGGAGCTGTCATGGTCATGTCGATGATGACATGGCCGTCTTCCTGGACCTCAATGTTATAGATTAACCCCAGGTCGTAGACGTTGACGGGTATCTCGGGGTCGTAAACGGTTTTCAGTATCTTAACGATGGCTTCTTCCAGTGCCATAAAGGGGGACGCATCCATAGGGCGATGTTTTTGGCAAAAATACCCTTTTTCACTCGATCTGCCAAGCTTGTCACAACTTGCCTTCGTCAGCGTAACTGTAGTAGAGCCCTTCACTGACGATAATGTGGTCTGTGAGTTGGATATCCAGGTTGTTGCAGGCCAACTTCAACTTCTGGGTGATTTTGTCATCGGCTGTACTTGGCCTGGGATTGCCTGATGGGTGGTTGTGACAAATGACAATGCTGGATGCCAATTTGTCCAAGGCGTGCTTGAGTACTATTTTGGGATCGACGGTGGTTTCGGAGACACCTCCGTGACTGATACGGATGTTGTCGATGATGCGGTGTTGGTTGTTCATCAGGAGTACCCAACATTCTTCGTGCGACAGATCGGCCAGTTTAGGATGGAACAGCGTGTAGATATCCCTACTGTTATGAATTTGATGTTTGGGCAGGATGTCGGCCGAACGTCGTCTGCGTCCCAATTCCAGAGCGGCCGACAAGACGACGGCTTTCACTGGCCCTACACCCTTGAAATTCCCGCTCAACGTGTTGAGACTGAGTTTGCCTAATTCGTTCAGGTTGTTGTTGGCCGCTAGCAGGATGCGT
>DOBD01000292.1:8646-13000 GCA_003506275.1 Bacteroidales bacterium
CGGCTCCCTGACTGAGTAATTTTTCCCTGGGTCTGTCCTCGAGCGCCCACTCCTTGATGCTGAACCGTTGAGGTTCGGATACCCTATTATCTGGTTTGACTTGCGTTTGCTTTTTCATGTCTTTTTCTGGCGAAGATACAGAAAAGATACAAAAAAGCAATGAAAAAAATATATAGTTTGCAAAAAAAATCACCCGGCTTACGGATGACTTTTTGGTATGAGTGATGATAGAGGCGGTTTTAGCGAACGCGTTCAGCGTACGAACCATCCCTGGTATCCACTTTGATTTTCTCACCGGTTTCGATAAACAAGGGTACGCGTACGGTGGCACCGGTTTCGACCGTGGCCGGTTTCAGGGTGTTGGTGGCGGTGTCGCCCCTCAGTCCTGGTTCGGTGTAGGTGACTTCCAGAATGACATGAGTGGGCATGTCGGCGTACAGGACGGTTTCTGATTCGGCGTGGGTAACCACCTCGAGGATGTCACCTTCTTTCATGAAGTCAATGCCGTTGATATTTTCCTTAGGGATGGTGATTTGCTCAAAGGACTCGCTGTTCATGAAGTTGTATCCCATGTCGTCCTGGTAAAGGTACTGGTATTGCCTGCGCTCGATGCGCACTTCGTCTAATTTCACGCCAGCGTTGAACGTGCGTTCCAGGATGCGTCCGGAGACGACGTTCTTCAGTTTGGTGCGCACAAAAGCGGCGCCTTTGCCGGGTTTTACGTGCAGGAATTCAACGACAAAATAATATTGTCCGTCGATGTCGATGCACATGCCGTTCCGGATGTCTGCGGTTGTTGCCATTCGTTGAGGATCTGAAATATTGATAATTAATGAATTGGTGCATTGGTAAAATGAGGTGCAAATATCGGTATTCTCCGGGAATCTCGCAAATCATTAGAGCTGCTCACAGCACCATTACTCCAAAAAACCTGGAATGAGAAACTCAAAAAAGAAAAAAGAAATTTGAAAGAATGAAAAAAAGGCTTACTTTTGCAGGCCGTTAGTGAAATAAACAACCAACAAGATAGCTCTATGAAAAGGACATTTCAGCCTTCAAACAGGAAACGTGCCAACAAACACGGGTTCCGCTCAAGAATGGCCACGGCCAACGGTCGCCGCGTATTGGCCAACCGTCGGGCTCATGGTCGCAAGAAGTTAACCGTTTCTGACGAAGAACGCATCAAGGGTTAATTTCGCCACCACTCCCATTCAAGAGAAGTAAGGATTGCAAGGTCTTTACTTTTTTTGTTTATATGCCAATGCCAGCGGCCTTTTTTTGTACATTTGATGGTCAATTAGGTTGGCCTGCCGCCTCCTGCTCATTGAATAAACCATTCTGACATGGATTCAGCGTTGAAACGTTTGCTCAAACACATGGCTGTCTTTGCTACCATCGTGGGTGTTCTGATTGTGGCTGCTTTGTTGTCGCTCAAGGCGTATACCCATCACAACGATGTGATAGCCGTTCCGGATGTACAAACCTTGACACCCGAACAAGCGGCGGTGTTTCTTGAAAAAAAAGGCCTCCGGTATAAGGTGGTGGATTCCGTGTATGTCAAAAGCAAACTAAAAGGCTCTATCATCGATCAAAAACCGGCTGCAGGATCGACCGTCAAGAAAAACCGCATTGTGTTCCTGACCATCAATGCCAGAGCCAGTGAGACGGTCAATCTGCCCGATGTCAGGGATTTTTCCCAGCGACAGGCCGTTGCCACGCTGGAGGGGTTGGAGATAAGGGTGGCAGGCATTGATTATGTGCCATCCGAATACAGGGACTTAGTCATGGATGTCAGGTACAACGGTCATAGTATAAAACCGGGTTTTAACTTGAACAAAGGCACCAGTGTGACCCTCGTCGTAGGGCAGGGGGCAGGATCTGTTGAATTAGTCACTCCCGACCTGACTGGATTGGATATGGCGCAAGCCATAGATGCGGTTCACGCCCAGAGTCTCAATCTGGGTGACGTCCATTACGATGTGACGCCTGAAAATGCCGATGATGCCAAACGTTACAAGATCTACCGACAGGATCCCATGGCTGGTTTGCCCACCACGATGGGCAAGAAGGTCACCGTTTGGATGACAACCGATGAAACCTTGATTCAAACCGAATCCGACGATGCCGAAGGCTTGTTCATCGAATAAGGCTCCGGGGCAACTGGTCGAAGATACGCCCACGTCTGACGTGCCCCCATCGGTTATCCTGCATCCTGAGGCATTGGAAGACCAAGAGCTAATGGAGGATGATTCCGATGATGGATACGACCAGGAAGAGCCGGGTGATCGCTTTGAAAAATACCGCTTCAAGGCCGATCCCGGTCAAACGTTGCTCAGGGTCGACAAATTTTTGGTCGATCGAATCCAACACGTTTCCAGAAACCGTATACAAGACGCTGCCGATGCCGGTTGTATCCTGGTGAATGGTCAATCCGTCAAATCCAATTACAGGGTGAAGCCCATGGATGAAGTGGTGGTCCTTGTCACCACACCACCCAGGGACAATGTCCTCGTTCCGGAAGAGCTGCCACTGGACATCGTCTACGAGGATGAGGTGTTGTTGGTGGTGAACAAACCTGCCGGCATGGTGGTTCATCCCGGCCATGGAAATTTCTCCGGCACCTTGGTCAATGGCCTGGCCTGGCACTTCAGAAATCATCCCACCTTTCCCATCGACGATCCCAGACCCGGATTGGTCCATCGTATCGACAAGAATACCTCAGGCTTGCTCGTGGTAGCCAAGGATCCGGAAACCAAGGCTCACCTGGGCTGGCAGTTTTTTCACAAAACGACGAAACGCCTCTATGAAGCCTTGGCCTGGGGGCAATTTGACCACAATACCGGTACGGTTGAGGGGCACATTGGTCGCAATCCCAGGGACCGTCAGCAGATGACGGTTTTTCCCGATGGCAGTAGTGGTAAGCCGGCTGTGACTCATTACAGCGTGTTGGAACGCCTGGGTTACGTGACCTTGCTGGAATGCCGGTTGGAAACGGGCAGAACCCATCAGATCAGGGCTCACATGAAATACATAGGTCACCCCCTGTTTAACGATGAACGCTACGGCGGCCACGAAATACTCAAAGGTACCACCTACGCCAAGTATACTCAGTTTGTTCGCAACTGCTTCGAACTGTGTCCTCGTCAAGCCTTGCACGCCAGAACCCTTGGTTTCACCCACCCTCGCAGTGGAGAACAGCTTTATTTCGAAGCCCCACTACCTGAGGATATGGCGCTGTTGATTGAGAAATGGCGCTCATACACCGTATCAAGAACCATTTAAATACGTATCTTAGCCACATGAAACGAACGATTGCCATCGTATGCGGAGGGGACTCCTCCGAAATGGGTGTTTCACTCAGAAGCGCCCAGGGTTTGTATGGATTCATCGACAAGCATCAGTACAGCCCCTATGTCGTCATACTCAGCAAGGCATCCTGGAAGGTACGATTCGATGATGGTACCGAACAACTCGTTGATCGCACTGATTTTAGTTTCCAGGATCAAGCCGGCCAACGTATCCGGTTTGATTACGCCTGGATTACCATTCACGGCACCCCCGGTGAGGATGGGCTACTGCAGGGCTATTTTGAACTGATAGGCCTGCCGTACAGTTGTTGCGGGGTCTTGGCTGCCGCCATGACCTTTAATAAATTCACGTGCAACCAGTATTTGAAGGGTTTTGGGGTGAAGGTGGCCGATTCGTTGTTGCTTAGAAAAGGTCAATCCATTTCGACTGACGATCTGGTTGCCCGGTTGGGTTTGCCCTGTTTCATTAAATCAAACGTAGGTGGTTCAAGTTTCGGCGTCAGCAAGGTGACCAGCCCTGATGAGGTGCAACCCGCCATTGACAAGGCTTTCGCAGAAGGCCCTGAGGTCGTTGCCGAAGCGTTCCTGAAGGGTACCGAACTCACTTGTGGCTGTTACAAGACCAGGCAGGAAACCAGGGTGCTCCCTGTGACGGAGGTCGTACCGATGAATGATTTTTTCGATTATGATGCCAAATATAACGGTCAGGTCCAGGAAATTACTCCGGCCCGTATCAGCAAAGCGTTGACCGAGCGCGTTCAGCAGATTACATCCTTGATTTACGACATTCTTGGCTGTAAAGGCATCATCAGAGTCGATTTTATAGTGACNNAGGTGAACACCACACCGGGGATGACGGCGACGAGCTTCATCCCCCAGCAAGTGGCTGCAGCCGGTCTGACCATGACCGACGTCATGACCACCGTAATTGAAGACAGTTTTGACGCTTAAATAGAATATCCATGGAAGCCAAACGATTTGATGAGATTCGCTCCTATTACGACAAGGAAGTCCCCGAAGTAGTGCAACGACTGCTCGAAGATCCA
>DOBD01000292.1:13024-26052 GCA_003506275.1 Bacteroidales bacterium
CGTGTAAAAATATCAGTGAATTTCAACGCAGCATTATTTACCCGGTAGTCAGGAATCTGGCCGACAAAACCACGGCTGCGCTTGACCTTTCCGGCTTCAAGTACCTGGACAAAAGCCAATCGTACACCTTCATTACCAATCATAGAGACATCATCCTGGATTCGGCCTTTCTAGATATCCTGTTGATTGAGAAAGGATTGGATACTTTTGAGATTGCCATCGGTGACAATCTGCTGGCTTTCCCCTGGATCAAGGATATCGTACGACTCAACAAGAGTTTTCTGGTGAAGCGCAATCTTCCCGTACGTCAACAGTTGATGGCCTCTCTGGAGTTGTCTTCCTACATCCACCATGTGTTGCACGAAAAAAAACAATCCATTTGGATAGCCCAACGGGAAGGCCGCGCCAAGGATTCGGACGACCGTACACAGGAAAGCGTCTTGAAAATGTTAAATCTATGTGGTACTGGTAGCGTTTTGGAGAATCTTGCGTCTATACAAGTAGTTCCGGTTTCCATATCCTACGAGTATGATCCCTGTGATTACCTCAAGGCCATGGAAATGCAGCTCAAGCGCGACAACCCTTCCTACGTAAAAACCAGGGCTGACGACTTGTTGAACATGCAAACCGGACTATTGGGATTCAAAGGCCGTGTCTTTTATAAGGTCACGCCCTGCATTTCAAACGAACTAACCGAGATGGAGGCTGCCGGTATGCACAAGAATGAACTGTTTGAACATGTTGCCAGGTTGATTGACCACAGAATACACTTGAACTATCATTTGTACCCTGGCAATTATGTGGCCGCTGACATGTTGGACGGCCTGGATCAATTTGCTCACAGCTATTCGGCCAGGGAAAAGGAGCAGTTTGCTGCCTACCTCAAACAACAACTCGACAAGATAGACATACCTGACAAAGACGAGGACTTCTTGCGGAAACGCATGCTTGAAATGTACGCTAATCCTTTGAAAAACAAGAAAAAAGCTGAAACTGTCACGCGCTAACCACTCCACCATCACTATGAAACGATTTTTTCCCCTGCTGGTCGCTCTGTTTATGGCAGCCGGCGTCACTTCCTGCCTGGATTGGGACGATGAAGAGGAACCCAGTTTTCTGACATGGGCTACCATAACGTCCAACGAGAAAGCCCCCACGTTGAAGGCTGACAATGGTGTGATACTGCATGCTTTGAATTCCGTCGACACCGATACTACCTTTTACGAAGTGGGTGACAGGGTTTACCTTCAGTTTACCTTGGGTGACACGTCTCAGGCCAATGGAATAGACTATCCCATCTATGTGGCCAACTATATGTCGGTCAAAACCAAGGATATTGTTACCATTGACCACGACTCCAACGATGTGTACCACTCTGTTCCCCTGTCAAGGCTCAACTCGGCCATCCTTTCCGGTGGTTATCTCAACTGCATCATCCACCTGTTTGCTTCCTACAGTTCAGAAAACACCGTGGAACTGTTGCGTTATAAATCGGATGAGACCAACCTGCCCACCGATACGCTGCCTGTCATCTTGTTGACCTTGAAGCACAACGCTCCGGCCATAGACCATGCATATTCCCAGGTAAGGGCCTATAGCTTCAGTCTTGATACGTTGTTTGCTGAGTTCCCCCAAGCCAATGCCTTAAAGCTACGTCTGTCCTGGACGGACGACAACCAGTTCAATCAATACGATTTGCGGTATTCACCTACGTCCATCACGCCTTAATACGCATGGGCAAGCCTCATTCTATCCTGTTCTCCGGTTTGATTGTTGCTGTTCTATTGAACACCGGCTGTTCAGACGACTATTTGGACATGACCACGTCTTTCCAGACCGATTTGTGCCTGGTTCAACAACCGGTCAGAGGGGGTTCGCTTCAATTGCTTTCCGATCCTGGTGCGTGGCTGATTCCGTCTGCTGAATTGGATACCGAGTTGTACAAGCCTGGCGAACGTTTTTTGGTTACGTACATTCCTATGGATTCTACCGGAGCGTTGCCCGGTAAGTTTATGGCCGTTAATGGTCGTCCTGTAAAGGTGGTCGATATGCAACCGGTGTTGGTGAAATCCATCCTTGAACGAAACGATACGTTGGTGCCAGTCGGTCCCGAACCTGTCAAGTTAACGACAGATCCCTGGCTGGGTGGTGGTTTTCTGAACCTGGAGTTTCTGCTACGTTTTGCCGACGAGAACATCAAACATGGCGTATGGTTGGTGGCAGATTCGATGGTAAGCAAATCGGATGCCATTGTGGCGTATTTCACGTTTCTACATAACGCTAACGGGGATGGCTCCACCAGGACGGTTACCTCATTGGTTTCGTTTACGTTGATGTCGCTGCCGGGTATCGATAGGGCAGACAGCCTGGTTGTCAGCGTGTTGGAGTGGGGCGGAAGCGGGAATTCAGTCAAACAGTACCGATTGCCAAACCGTGTCAATAAAGCGGCTTCTTAAGCATCCAAGGTGCTTTCATCGTTTGTGCCGGCTTCTTCCCCAGGAGGCCGTTTTTTTGTTGTTTCCTGGTCGTACTCCCAAGGTGTATCGGGGTCGAGGACCAGTTTCTCAATCATCCCTCCCTTGATGACAAAGCGTCGGTAGTAGGAAATCATAAGGGTCGTGACGGGCAAGGCCAGAATCATGCCGACCATACCCAACAGGGCACCCCATATGGACAGAGATAGTAAAATGATGGCCGGGTTCAAACCGGTAGCTCTCCCCATGATGTTGGGTGTTAGTAAGACCTCCTCAATCACCTGGACGATGGCAAAGACAGCCAGAACAGAGACAGCCACCCAAAAGAAATTTTGGTCGTATTCGGCTGCCTTGATGGCGGCCAGCAACATTCCGGGTAAAATAGCCACGGTTTGCAGGTATGGCACCATATTCATTGCCCCGGCTGTCAATCCAAAGATAATCCCCATGGGAAGGTTGATGATGCTGAAGCCGATGGCGAACAGGATGCCCACGATGAAAGCGATCAGGGCTTGACCCCTGAAATACTTGTTCATCCCTTCCTTAAGGTCATCGCCCACTTGCAGAATAAAGGGGCGGTAGTGCTTGGGTATCAGTTCAATCCAGTTGGTGGAAATGGTTTCATAATCCTTGAGGATGAAAATCAGGTACAGTAACACCATGAACGATAACACCACATTGATGACCACACTGCCGGCTTTGGTGAAAACAGCCCAAATGTGGGGTAATACGGCTTTGAGCAAACCTTCCAGGTTATCGAACGAAAAAGTGGAGGTGTCTATGCCGTTTAAAAAACCTTGAACCGTGCTTAACAGGGCAGGTGGTACCTCGACCCCAAGCGTGTTGTCTGCTATCATTCGGTTGACGATGTCAACGGCCTTTTTGGTTTCCTCTATCACCGGTGGTACCAATAGGTAGGCCATGAGGAAAAGGACCCCAAAGACGGTGAGCAATGTCACGGCGATAGCCAGGATGCGATTTCTCAACCTCAACGTATATTGAAAGAAATGCATCAGCGGGTACATCAGATAGGCCAGCAGCCAAGCTAACAGAAAGGGAAGGAGCACCTGGCTCAGTCGATTGACCAGCATGCCGGCCACGACCAGTATGAGCACTCCAATGATGATGCGGACGATGCGATCGAGTGTGAATGGCTTACGGACTGTTTGGTTCATGGTGAGGTGATTTATCGAGGTAGGCAGTCACCGCAAATATAGGTAAGAATTGTGGCGGATTACTCGGCAAATCGTACATTTGTTAAAAAAAAGGCATGAGGATAGTTGGTGTGACCGCTGTGATGTTTTTGTCTTGCACCCTGGCGATGATGGCTCAACTGACAGATGTTGGTGGTCAGGCTGGCGTTTACGTCGTAGATGTATCATCCGGTCAGGTGTTGACGGCCAGCAACGAGCACATTCCCCTGGTGCCGGCATCCACGCTTAAGCTGGTGACAACCGCCACAGCCCTTGAACTATTAGGGCCTGACCATCGTTTCGAGACGGCGTTGGAATACGTGGGTTCTGTAAGGGAGGGTGTGTTGAAAGGCGACCTGGTTATCCGCGGTGGGGGTGATCCCTCTTTGGGTTCCAGGCACATGNNAATGGGCTTTTCTCGAGACATGGGTCAACCAGGTGAAGGCGGCGGGTATCAAGCAGGTCCATGGGCACATTGTTGCCGATGCATCCTATTTTGATGCGGAGCCTCTGTCTCCTTTCTGGTTATGGGAAGACATCGGCAATTACTACGCGGCCGGGGTCCATGGCCTGGGAGTGCATGACAATTCCTACACCTTACACCTGCGTTCGGGTGCTCCCGGTAGCCAGCCCATCATCCTGGGTACGGAACCTTCCTTGCCACATCTGCACGTGGACAATCACTTGATGGCTGCCGACAACAACAAGGACAGCGCTTACCTGTATGGTCAGCCATGGATTTGGACACGCAGCCTGTATGGTACCATGCCCGCCAACAGGGCTGACTTCAGTATTAAGGGAGACTTGCCCGATCCGCCGCTGCAAGCGGCAGTCTACTTGTATGAAGCCTTGAAAAAAGCGGGCATTTCTGTCCAGGAGCCAGCTGTTACGGTACGATCCTATCCGTTGCCTCGATCTTCCGGTGTACGATTGGGGGTTGTATGCTCTCCTCCCTTAAGACGCCTCGTTGAAATCATTCTCCATCACAGCGACAATCACTATGCTGAGTGTCTTTTGCGCCATTTGGCGGCTGTTCGATTTGCACCTCCACTCACAGCCAGAAACGGTCTTGCTGTCATCCAGCAACATTGGCAATCCACCGGGCTGGATATGAGCGGCTTGATAATGGTGGATGGTTCCGGGCTGTCACCTGTCAATCGGCTCTCCGCCCGTTTTTTGGGTCAGTTGCTGATGCATATGGCTACCAGGAGCGAACAAAGTAAGGTGTTTGAAGCATTGTTGCCCAGGGCCGGTCTGGAAGGTACTGTTTCCAACTTTCTGGCAAATACGCCGTTGGCCGGTAAAGCCAGGCTTAAAAGTGGTTCCAATCAGTATACGACGGCTTATGCCGGTTATTGTCTCCGAAACGGCTCGAAACAGGTCGTTGTACTGGTCGTAAATCATGGACTTATTTCCCGTCAGCAGGTGCGTAATGATCTGACTGATTTCTTGCTTGGGCGTTGATTTTTTCCTACTTTTGTGCGCTGAATACGAACGTCTCATGAATGTCGAATCACCCTTGTTGCGAGAAGTCAGGGAACTGCGGTTGCTGGCTCGTGGATTGAGCCGGGTGGAAACATTTCCCTCTGATTTACTGGATTTGATGGTTGAGAAAATTGATCATCTGGAGGCCTTGATAACTGGTGCCCAACCCAGTGAATCGACCGATTTGGCTTCTATTGATCATTCGACTCCGGCTGATGAACCAACTCCGGTTGGTGAATCGGCTCCGCTTACTGACTCGACGCATCGCCTCGAACAAATTAGGGTCTCTTTGACCCTGAACGACCGGTTCTTATTCCAGCGGGAATTGTTTGGCAACGACGCTCAACGTATGGCTGCTTTTTTTGAAGCATTGAGCCAGCGCCAAAACCTCGCTGAGGCTGCATCACTGCTTCATGCTTATTGTCCTGACTGTGAAGAAACAGAAGGGTACACGCTGATGAAGACCTTGCTTGAACGTTGGTATCCCGCCCATGTGGGCTTAGCTTGACGGACATGGCAGCACTGACGGTCGTGCCCACACCGGTGGGCAATCTGGAAGACATCACACTCAGGGCCTTGACAGTCTTGAAAACCAGTGATGTGATCCTGGCAGAGGATACCAGGACGACTGGGATACTGCTCAAGCATTTTGGCATCACAACGCCCATGTTGTCTCACCATAAGTTTAACGAACACAAGACGATAGAATCGCTGGTGACCAGGCTCCAAGGGGGTGAGAATATGGCATTGGTATCCGATGCCGGGACACCCTGCATCTCAGACCCCGGTTTTCTGTTGGTTCGCCAGTGTGTTGCTCAAGGGATTTCGGTCGAATGTCTGCCTGGAGCCACCGCCTTGATACCTGCCTTGGTCGTTTCCGGCCTTCCTTCCGATCGTTTCCATTTCGAAGGGTTTCTCCCGGTAAAGAAAGGTCGTCAAACGCGCTTGAAACAACTGGCACTGCTGCCGGTAACCTTTGTGCTGTATGAATCGCCCTATCGAGTCCTTAAAACCCTGACTCAATTGGCCGAACACGTAGGTCAGGAACGATTGGCGTCGGCCTCCAGGGAAATCAGCAAACACTTTGAAGAAACCGTCAGGGGTACGCTCTCTGACTTGATCGATCATTTCACAACCCACGAACCTAGGGGGGAGTTCGTGTTGGTGATTGCAGGCGCCCCTGAGTAGCCATGTATAATTCAATTGAAAAAAAAATGAAACGTGTCATGTTGGCCGGAAGCGCCTCGTTGCTTCCCTTGTTGTTTGTCATCATGTTGTTGCCCGCTTGTAACCGCACCTCAGATGCGTACAAAGCCCTCGAACAGGAAAAGGACTCCCTTCTGCTGGAGGAACAGAAAAAAACGGCCGAACTGAATCAGATGTTGTCCGTCATCAATATGATAGAGGATAATTTCGAACAGATCAAGACCGCTGAAAACTATGTTACATTCCAGGCCGGTCAGCAAGAAATCGCTCAGGATAGCATTGGCCGTATCGTCAACGACATTGAGTTGATTCGAAAAACCCTGGTGGATAACAAAAGCCAGATTGAAAATCTTAAGAATCAGTTGGCGTCCAGCCGTAAAGCTTCCGGTGAGATGAAACGCTTGGTGGCCAGGCTGTCAGCGCAGATCGAAGAACATGTGAAAACCATCACCTCTCTTCAGGAACAGTTGGCACTCAAGGATATCCGAATACAGGAACTTGACGAATTGGTGATGACGCTCGGCGATTCCATTTCTTCCCTCCAGGCCAGTGTGTCTGGCAAAGAAAGCCAGTTGACTCAGAAGGATACGCAACTTAATAAAGTGTGGTTTGTCTTTGGTACGCGTAAGGAACTGAGGCAACAGGAGATTTTCACGCGCAACGGTTTACTGGTTGAGGGCTTCAACAAGGATTATTTTCTGGAAGATGATGCCAGAACATTGACGGAGATTCCGCTGTATTCGAAAAAGGCCAAATTGCTGACAAATCATCCTGTCAGCAGCTATCAATTTGAGAAAGTCAACGAGTTTCAGGTGCTTCACATTACAGACCCGAAGAAATTCTGGGAGATTTCCCACTATTTGGTCATAGAAGTGGATTAATCAAACAAACAACAGTCTGCCCGGTGCAGATGGTCACGTAACACCAAGTCAGTTTTTAAGCTGATTTGGTGTTTTTTTTTCATCAAAAGTAGCCATAGGCCACCTTTTTTATACGCCATGTGGATAAAAATACATTATATGTAGGTTACTTTTTGATTAATTATCTATCCGAAAAAGTGATAGTATTGAAATAATGAACAATGGAAAATATCTGAGCGTAAGAACCCGATTAATAATGTAAATTGCAGATAGATAAATGAATACAATCTTTTAATCTTGTTTGTGCGCTTCGGTAAACCTAAGAAATGGATGGGTGTATGTCATCGTTGAGGCTGAAATGAATTTGTCTATCGTGCCGTTGCCGGGTTAAATGAGTTGAAAAAGTGTTTATATTTGTAATGTTCGTTAAATACCGTTAATAACCATGACACGTTGGGTCATCCTGAAGCGTCATTGGTTGTTTTTTGTAGTTATAACGAGATCAAGCTTACACCATAACGCAACAAAACGAGTGATGATTAACAACTTAAACGTTCAATTATGAGAAAACTGACTTTCTTACTGGCTTGCTTCTTTATGGCAAGCCTGGGTATGGTTCATGCTCAGTCGACGACAGCGTCCGGAAAGGTGATTTCCGCCGAGGACGGTGAGCCCGTCATCGGGGCTTCCATATTCGTCAAAGACACCAACACAGGTGCTGTATCCGATGTCAATGGACAATTCATCGTCAACCTGCCTGGTACGTCCAAGACCTTGGTCGTGTCTTACATCGGGATGAAGACCAAAGAGGTTGAAGGTAAAACTAACATGGTCATCGAGCTTGAATCTTCATCGTCAGAACTGGATGAAGTCGTCGTACTTGCGTACGGTACCACCACCAGGGCTCAGTTTGTTGGATCGGCCTCCACGGTGGACAACAAAACCATCACCGACCGCTCTGTATCCAACGTGACCAACGCCCTACAAGGTGCTGCCCCTGGTGTACAAGTCGTCAGTGGTAGTGGCCAGCCAGGTACCAACGCCACCATCCGTATCCGTGGTGTCGGCTCCATCAATGGTGGAACCACCCCCTTGTATGTTGTCGATGGTGCTCCTTATGATACTGATGTTCTGAACTTGTTGGATGCTCGTGACATTGAGTCAGTTACTGTCCTCAAGGACGCAGCTGCCACTGCCATTTACGGAGCCCGTGGCGCCAATGGTGTTGTGTTGATAACCACCAAGAAAGGTAATACAGAAAGCAAGGCTACTGTCAATGTGGAAGCCAAGTGGGGTAACAGCAGCCGCGCCGTACCCAACTATAATGTCATGACTAGCCCGGCCATGTACTACGAAACGTTATACAAGGCCCTGTACAACTCCCGCGTTTTCGCTGGATCAACTGCAACTGATGCATATGCCTACGCTGATGCCAACATCTTCAGCCAGACAGGTGCCGGTTATCAAGTTTATACAGTACCAGCCGGGGAACGTTTTATTGGAACGAACTTCAAGTTGAACCCCAAGGCCACCTTGGGTTATAAGGATGCCAACTATTACTATACTCCTGACAATTGGGAGGATGAAACCCTCAAACGCAATAACCTGCGTCAGGAATACAACGTACAAATCAATGGTGGAGGCGACAAGACTACTTACTTTATGTCTGCTGGTTACTTAGACGATCCTGGTTTGGTTGAAGGGTCCGGTTTTTCTCGCTACACCTTACGCTCCAACATTGACTCTCAAGTGAAAACGTGGTTGAAAGCAGGTGCTAACATGACCTATGCCTTCTCCAACTACCAGAATCCTGGTTATCAAACAAGCTGGGGAAGTTCAGGAAACGTGTTCTCCAACGCCAATTTAATGGCTCCCATTTATCCCTTCTACGTGCGCAACACTGATGGGACCTTGAAAGTAGATGCCAATGGTTACAACGTATATGATGCCGGTAACAGCACGAATTTCTTGCGTCCGGGTAGCGCACCCAGGGGTAACCATGCCATCAACTTGTTGATTGACCAGAACTACAGTTATACTGATTACATCAACAGCAATTTCTATGTGACCATTACACCGCTTGAAGGCCTGAACCTGACAGCTCGTATCACGCCCTCAGTGGCCAACGAGCGTGCTATGGGACTGAGTAATCCTTTCTATGGCAGTCCTTCTATTGAAGGTAGTGTGTCTGTTGAACACAACAGGGCCATAACTGTCAACCAACAGTACTTGGCCAATTACAAGAAAGACCTGGGTGACCACAACGTGGAAGGCCTTGTTGGTTATGAAGCGTATACGTTGAAGTACCAAAACCTTTCTGGTAGTAATGACCACCTTTTCAATCCATTTATTGGTGAGTTGAACAATGCCTTCGGTTCTGATCCTGCAAGTGACCGGCTTCATTCATATACTGATAACTACGCCACAACTGGCATGTTTGGACGTTTCCAATACGATTACAACGCTAAATACTTCATTAATGCCACGTTGAGGCACGAAGCGTCTTCCCGTTTCCATCCTGATCAGCGTTGGGGTACGTTTGGCAGTATCGGTGCCGCCTGGATGATGCATAAGGAAGTTTTTATGGAAGGCACTTCTGAATGGTTGGACGAATTGAAGCTTAAGTCCAGTTTTGGTACTCAGGGTAATGACCAACTGAGAAACTATTATGCCTACCGTGACTTGTATGACATAGCCTATAACAGTTTGACTGGTGAATATACCAAGGTGTTGTCTGGCAAAGGAAACCCAGATCTGAAATGGGAATCACAAAAGCTATTTAACATCGGTGCCGAATTTGCAGTCTTGAAAGAAAAAATCACCGGTAGTGTTGAGTACTTCAGCCGCTTGAATTCAGATATGCTTTTCAGTGTACCGATGCCTCCCAGTGTTGGTTATGCCAGCGAACCTCAAAACGTCGGTTCGGTCTTAAACAACGGTGTGGAAATCGATTTGAATGTGACCCTGATTAAGAACCGTAACATTGACTGGTCGGTTTATGGCAACATCACCTTTATCAATAGTGAAATTAAATCGTTGCCTGCCTACGTTGACAACAACCCCAAAAAAGCCATTGAACAAAACAGCTCCATGTTGAAAGTTGGTGGTTCTTTGAACCAGGCTTACCTGGTGCAATACGCCGGTGTTGATCCCAATACGGGTCAGGCTTTGTATTACACCGATCCTGACAACGGCGATTTCACCACAACACCCAATTACATTGACGCCAAGCAGGCCGATTTGGGTGACGTGAGTATCGACGCCTATGGTGGTTTTGGTACAACGCTGGATGCTTATGGATTTGACTTCTCTGCGCAATTCGCATACCAGTTCGGTGGACAGGCTTACGATGGTACGTATCAGGAACTGATGCACACTGGTAAACAAAGCGGACGTAACTGGCATACCGACATATTAAACGCTTGGACGCCCCAAAATACCAAATCTGACATTCCTCGAATCAACACAGCTGACGATCACGATCAGAAAAACAGCAGTCGCTTCCTTGTCAGCTCCAATTTCTTGAGCCTTAACGCATTGACTTTAGGTTACACCTTGCCCAGCAAGTTGACGAAACAACTACAAATAAACAAACTGCGTTTCTATGTCACTGGTGATAATCTTGCTCTCCTGAGCGCTCGTAAGGGCTTTGACCCCCGTCAAACCCAGAATGCCTTTGGATCAGGGCTCGGTATTTCCACCTCTTCCGGTAACTTTGTATACAGCCAGATGCGTTCCATCTCCGGTGGTATTTCCGTTACTTTCTAACAAAGACATTTAACAACATAACAACTATGAAACTAAAATTCTTAGCACAATCAATAGTGGTCGTCTTTACACTGTTTGCACTTGCATCGTGTACGGAGTTGGATTTGCACTACGAAGGAGGTACCGCTGACGACGATCAACTGGGTGAAGCCACCCAGGCTATACCCAAGAGAGCAGATGCGGCAGTAAACGGTATGTATGCCCTTTTGGGCAAGCCCTATGTTTATTTTGGAGAAGCTAGCGGTCGAGCAGATGATATGGGTTATATGTCAGTATGCTTGGGTCAAGACCTGAACAGCGGCGACATGACCAATATCGTTTCCGGTTATGACTGGTTCTCTGTTGCACTTGAATATTCTGACAGAACCCCGACATACGCGAATCCCCAAATACGAAACGGTTTGTTCTATAAGATTATCTATTCGACCAGGGATGTTTTAACCATGATTCCTGATGGAACAGACAATGCAGAATTGATGGCTAAACGCGGACAGGCCAAGGCCATGCGTGCTTTTTCTTATCTGTCACTTGCCCCTTACTTCCAGTTTAAGTACAAGGGAAATGAAGATAAGCCATCCGTTCCTTTAGCAGATGAGACGGTCGATCCCCGTAATAACCCTCGTGTGACACTTCAGAAATTGTATGAGGTGATTATTCAGGATTTAACCGATGCGATCGCTGACCTGGACGGATTCGTACGTCCTAACAAGGGTACAATTGACCAAAAAGTCGCCTATGGTTTGAGGGCTCGCGCTTATCTGAATATGGAAATGTGGGCAGAAGCCGCTGCAGATGCTGAAAAGGCCTTAGTTGGATTTACCCCCTACGGCATCAATGATCTTAAAGCCCCTGGCTTCTATAACGCCACCGACCCTAACTGGATATGGGCAATTCTCTTGCCTGCAGATGTGGTAGGACAGGAGCTGGCTACATGGCCTTCTCAAATCGGCTCGTTTTCCGGTAATGCCTACGTGCCTTACGCAGGTATCTGGCGGAGCATCAATAAATTGTTGTATGATAAGATACCTTCCACTGATGTACGCAAAAAATGGTGGCTAGATTCTGATACAGCTTCTAGTTACCTGGACAGCTTAACCTGGACCGACTATGCCAAGAATATTACCTATAAGGGTCAAGAAATTCCAGGTGCTGTCATTACCGATGTTAAGGTTAAAATGGAACCGTATGCCAATGTAAAATTCGGTCAACGCTCCGGTGTGGGAGAAGCCGTCAACGATGGTGACTGGTGTTTGATGCGTGCTGAAGAAATGATTTTGCTGAGAGCTGAAGCATTGGCTAAAGCTGGTGATCTCCCTGCTGGAAAGACCGTCCTTGAGGATTTTGTTAAGACTTACCGAAGTCCTGCCTATACGTCTACCGCTTCGACACTCGCTGATTTTGAAAACGAAGTTTGGTTACAACGTCGTATTGAATTATGGGGTGAAGGATTTGCTATGGCTGATGTCATGCGTTTGGGCAAGAATGTCGTACGCTATCACCCGGGTAAGGCTACCAACGTGCCCGAGGATTATCAGTTCAACATTTCTGCTAATGATCCTTGGTTACTGCTCCGCTTCGTACAGCGTGAAACAACCAACAATGTCGCCATTGTTCAAAACACGGGTGGCACGCAGCCCAGTTCCGGTAATGGTGCTGACTTATTGGATGGTGTAACCGATTAATCAAATCAAAAACTACGTACAAATGAAAACATCAAAAATAGCTTTAACGGCCCTGGCGTCTCTTTCGCTTTTGTTTGTGGCCTGTAGCGATGAGGTAGCCTATGAACCGGCGCCAACGCCAAACCCGACCAGTAGCAAGGTCTACTTCCCTGTGCAGACAACCAAAGTGACCCTCGGTATCACTGATGATACGGTTGAAGTACTGATTGCCCGCAAGGTGGCTACCCAAGCCCTGACCGTTAAGTTGAATGTTTCGGAAACCTATGAAGGTCTATTTTCTGCACCTTCATCCGTGACATTTGCTGCCGGTGATACCATCGAATCCATCTTTGTTAAGGTTGGCGAGGTCGAGTTTATCAA
>DOBD01000292.1:26070-28765 GCA_003506275.1 Bacteroidales bacterium
TCTCCATTTCCATCGCCGATCAGAACCAAATTGAGAATCCCTACATCGTAGGAACATCCCTCCCAACAATTAGCTTCAATGTTATCAGGGAAGATTTCAAACCCTATGCTGAGGGTACCTTTGCCAGCGAGTTCTTTGGTGATACCGAACCGGCTACCTGGGATGCGGTATTGGAATACTCTGAAGCGACTGAACAGTACCGTTTGAGTGACTGCTGGTATGAAGGGTATGACGTGCTCTTCACATGGGACGGTGGCGCTTCTGTCACGGTAAAGGGAGCCGTCTTTAAGCCAGGTAGCACGGCGTATACTCCTGCTGTACAATCGGGTTATGTGTATTCTTCCTACGGTATGGTTTGGGCCATTTTCGACGGGGCAAACTCCTATGACGAAGCGACAAAGACCTTCACGTTCCCCATTACGTGGCGTGTGACAGCGGGTTCAATGGGTGTTTACACGGAACAGTACACCATTAACCAGTTGGTAACCCAGTAAGGATTACGTTTGAACGATCATAGAACCGCCGTCAGCTTGCTGTCGGCGGTTTTTTTGGGGTATTGTTGAGTCGACGGTGCTTTATTTTTGGTGTTCCGTTTTTTTTTCGTTGCTTTGTGCCTTGCAACTTAACATTCACTAACACGCTCGTAAACCAAACGACACGTCCATGAAACAACGTCTTGTCCTGCTTGTCTGTGCCTTGATTACCCTGCAAGGGGTGTGGGCCGATGCCATTACCACGTATAAGTTAACCAATGGTTTGACGATCTACCTGTGGGAAGATCACAATCAACCCGATGTTTTCGGCTCTGTTGTCGTGAGGGCAGGTGCTGTTGATGAACCATTGACCAACACCGGTTTGGCTCACTACCTGGAGCACCTTATGTTTAAAGGCACCCAAACCATAGGTGCCCTGGATTGGGAAAAAGAAAAGCCCCTGTATGAGGAGATTATTGCCTTGTATGAACGCTACTACGCCAGCACAGACCCCGCAGAACAGGCGTCTTTGGAGACAGCCATCAATGAGCGTTCCCTGGAGGCGGCCAAATATGGACAAACCAACGAGTTTTCCAACCTGACGCAACGGTTGGGTGGTCAGGATTTGAACGCAGGGACAGGCTATGACCAAACCATGTACTTCAGTCGTTTTCCGACCTTTGAAATGCAGAAGTGGTTGGAGTTAAATGCCGAGCGCTTTGTTAATCCCGTGTTTAGGGCATTCCAGGCTGAGATGGAAAATGTGTTTGAGGAATACAACATGTATCAGGATGATAACTCGGAACACATACAGAATTTTGTCTTTCAACATCTCTACAAGGGACATCCTTATGAGCGCAACATCATCGGGGATCCGGCTCATTTAAAGAAACCCCGCTTGCAGGCCCTCATTGATTATTACCAATCCTGGTACGTGCCCAACAATATGGCCTTGATCCTTGTTGGTAATTTCGAGTCCGGCAAGGCCAAGTCGATGATCCGAAAAGCCTTCGGCCGTTTGGAAAACAAACCGTTGCCTCCAAGGCTTGCGTTTCCTGATACAGATTTTACGGGCAACCCCAGGTATAAGGCCAAGTTGGGGTATCAGCCCAGTGTGACCTGGGGGTATAAGGCTGTGCCAGTTGCCAGCGAAGATGCGTTGTTGCTTGAGTTTTGTGCCAGCTTGCTCAGTAATGGCATGAATACGGGCTTGTTGGATAAATTGACTATGGACGGTGATGTGATGTATGCTGCCGCTTCGATGGATGCCAGGCGAGACAGGGGCCGCTTTTTAATCCAGGCCGTACCCTATTATGATGCTGGTCAACGTTTGTACGAGTCCGATAAGGCTACCGAGAAAGTGGTTATGCAAGCGGTGGACAAGCTCAAGTCGGGCGACGTGGACGAGTGGCTGATTGCCTCCGTAAAGAACAACCTCCTGCGCCAACGGCAGTTGTTTTTGGAATCATCCCAAGGTAAGTTCAGCACATTGGCTGAAATATTTATCTTTCAGTTGCCGGCCAGCTATCTGGTCAGTGTTCCTGAACGCATTTTGGCTGTCACAAAAGCAGATATTCAACGGGTTGCCAACCAATACCTGACAGGTAATCATGTAACCATTACCATCGAAGAGGGAACGCCAAAGAAAGAAAAGCTTAAAAAGCCGGCCATCAAACCGTTGGATCCCCCTGAAGGCTCGTCGGTTTATGCTGAGGCGTTTAAACAGTTGCCAGCTGATACGCTCATACCCGTTTATTGTGGTTTTGATGAGGTAAACAAGGCAACATTGTACGAGNNAACGAGGGGGTAACCCTTCACCATACCAACAATCCCTTGAATCCCTTTTTTTCCATGACGTTGAGGTATGGGGTAGGAACGACCAACATGCCAAAATTGGCTTATGCTGCCGCTATGATGAACGCCGCAGGCATCATGCCCTCAGAAGATCCCCAGTCTGTTCGTAGGCAACNNACCTTCAGTGTGACTGATGACTACCTGAATATTAATGTGGTTGGAGATGAAGCAAAGTTGACCGAAATCTGTAACCTGGTATCCCGTTTGATTCTTTTACCCAGAATCGATGATAAACAGTTGAACCGTGTTGTCGGATCTGCCCTTTCCCAACGGCTGATGGTGGAACGCAAATCCTCCGATTACCTGGCCGATGCTTTGCTGAACTACACACTGTACAAGGATAAATCCGATTACATTGACCGAATGAA
>DOBD01000226.1 GCA_003506275.1 Bacteroidales bacterium
ATGGCCTGGATGCAGCGTCCGCTGGGAATGTAATACTTTGCCGTTGTGACCTTGAGCATACCGTTGTAGGGAATACTGCGGGTGGTTTGCACCAATCCTTTGCCAAAGGTACGTGAACCGACAATGACGGCCCTGTCGAGATCCTGCAAGGCACCACAAACAATCTCGGAAGAAGAAGCAGAGCCTCTGTCGACCATGACCACCAAAGGAATAAGGGTATCAATGGGTTCCTTGGTGGTTTTGTACGTTTGATCCCATTGCCGTTGCTTGCCCCTGGTGCTGACAATTTCCTGTCCCTTGGGTACAAACAGGTTGCAGATGGCCACCGCCTCGTTGACAAGCCCGCCGCCATTTCCCCTTAGATCAAGAATGAGCTTTTGAGCCCCCTGTGCCTTGAGTGACAGCACGGCTGCCTGCACCTCCCTGGCGGCCTTATCGGTGAAGCCATTCAGGTTGATATAGCCTACACCAGGTTCCACCAGGCCATAATACGTCACTTGATTGATTTGTACCAATTCACGAACAATGGTGTGCTTGATGGGCTTCTTGGAGCCTTCACGGCTGATCGTGATGGTCACTTCAGTTCCTGGCTCTCCTTTCAGCAGTTCGCTGGCTCGCTGACTCGTGGCTTCTTCCATCTTGATGTTGTCGATCTGAAGGATTTCATCACCAGCCTTGAATCCGGCCCGTTGTGCCGGCATGTTTTCATAGGGTTCCAAAATGTACACTTTGCCACGGCGTTGACCGATGACAGCCCCCACGCCACCGTATTCACCCGTTGTCATAAACTTCAGGTCACCCGTTTCAGACTCCGGTACGTAATTCGTATACGGGTCGTAGGACGACATCAATCCATTGATGGCTTTGGTCAACACCTTTTCAGGAGAAAGGCTGTCCACATAGTATTGGTCAAGCTCCCGGTACAACATATGCAGGATGTCCCATTGACGAGCCACCTCAAAACTACGTTGTGCGTTGACCGTGGCCGTTGAAAGCAAGACGGAGGCAACTATCAGACCGGCAATGAGCCGAATACGAAACACGTGCTGTAACATGAGCGAAAATTTAAGCGTAAAACGTGGCCATGACACTATCCCAGCCAGCTTTGTCAATCTTGGGGCCAATGGATTCAATCACCTTACCAGCGGCCACGGTTCCGAAATATACACACTCGTTCAAGGATTTGTCCATGGCCAACCCATACAGGAAGCCGGCCGCGAACAAATCGCCGGCACCGGTGGTGTCTACACAACGGGCGGACACGGCTGGTTGAGTGGCCAACTCGAGACCCTTGCGGGCCATGGCACCTTTGGCTCCCAACTTGACAACGGCGATATCCACCCGATCACCCAGCCAGGCTAGAGCGGCTTCAGGTTCCAGTCCGGTCAAGGCCTTGGCTTCTTCTTCGTTGGCAAAGACGATGTCAATATGCCCTTCTACCTGGTCTTGCAGAAAGGCTCTATTACCTTCCACCACATTGTAACTAGCCAGGTCTAAAGCAACCAACAAGCCAGCCTCTCTGGCCATGCGAATGGCCGTGGTCATCAACGTATGGTTTTGTACCAGATAACCTTCAATGTAGAACAAGTCAAAGCCGTTAAAATGAGCCGGGTTCAAGTCTTTAGCTTCCAGCGCGGAAGCAGCCCCCAAGTACGTGGCAAACGTGCGTTCTCCGTCGGGAGTAATAAACACGATGGCTTGGCCGGAAGGCTGTTCACCCTCCAACATAAAAGGGGTCACACCGTGTTGTTCGATGTCTTTTTTGTAGTTCAACCCAACGGGGTCATTGTGCACTTTTCCGATAAAGCCGGTTCGCACCCCCATACGGGATACGCCGGTGATGGTATTCGCCGCCGAACCGCCACATACCCACTGAAGAGGCATACCAACCAGACGTTGTTGGAGTCGGAGGAACGTTGCCTCATCGATGAGTTGCATGCTACCCTTGGGCAAACCAAGCTCGTTGAGCAGGTCTTCAGATGTCAGTTGAACAAGGACATCCGTCAAGGCGTTGCCCATTCCCAGTATCTTGTACATAGCCAATTTTTTCAGCAAAGATATTGCAATATTCGATAAATACCCGTACTTTTGCAGCGCATTTTTGGAAAGGAGTGCAACACTCTTCAGTAGCTCAGTCGGNNGGTTAGAGCATCTGACTGTTAATCAGAGGGTCGTAGGTTCAAGTCCTACCTGAAGAGCACCAACCAAAGGGAGGCATCCCTTTTCCACAGGCTGTATCCGTTATTGGTGCAGCCTTTTTTGTCGTACCAAACCAACAGGCCATGACCAACCACCTCGGCTCCCTCCACCCCCTGGATCAATTCAAGGTATGCCCTGCCTGTGGTTCAATCAATTGGACGATAAACAACGAAAAGTCAAAACGTTGTCCGGACTGCGGATTTGTGTACTACGGCAACATGTCGGCGGCCGTAGCTGTCTTCATCCGCAACGATGAGGGTGACTTGTTGGTGTGTCGTCGTAAGAAGGCTCCGGCGGCTGGCACCCTCGATTTACCCGGCGGCTTCGTGGACATAGGAGAAACGGCCGAAGAAGCAGTAATCAGGGAGATCAACGAGGAGCTTGGCTTGCAAGTGATTGAAACCGCCTATGTGATGTCCCTGCCCAATACCTACCTGTATTCAGGCATGGTCATCCATACCCTGGACCTGTTGTTTACCGCCAAGGTGGCCGGATTTAAGACCTTGAAGGCCGATGACGACGTTTCCGAAGCCTTTTTCCAGCCTCTTAACACTATTTCACCCGAAGACTTCGGGTTGGATTCAATAAAAAAAGGTATCATTGCGTTTTTAAAAGCAACCGTATGAACAGATTCCTCTTTATTGGCTTGGGTTTGGTCCTGGGTCTCCTTGACCTGGCCGCCCAACCCACCTCTCCCCAGGGGGACAAGGACCGCTTGTTTCACACCGCAACGGAGCAATTCCAAAGTGGTGAGTATGCCGGCTGTTTCAGGGCCCTGGAAACCTGGCTGACCGAATCCCCTTCGGAGGCTCACCTGGAAGAAGCGCACTTCATGCGGGCTGCCGCTGCCTGGGAGCTCAACCGCCGCGAGACCAGCCTTCTGCTCATCCATTTTCTGAAAGATTGGCCAGCCTCCCCCTTTGCCGAAAAAGCCTATTACCTCCTGGGTTGTGCCGCACTTGATGCCGGTCAATACGAAGACGCCATGGGCTTTTTCCGTCGTTGCCCCGAATCAGCCCTGACCCCTTCCGAACGCGTTCACTTCCGCTTTCGCTACGCCTACCTGGCACTTCAGCTGGGAGATACCCCCACAGCCAGGAACTTATTCAGCGAACTGGCCACCGGCGAAACCCGCTACGCCGCCTCAGCCGGATTTTTCCTGGCCTACCTGGATTACGCTGCCGGCATGGTCAACGAGGCCACCAAGGGCTTTGCACCCTATGCCGACAACGAACAACTCAATGCGGCCGTTCCCACGTTCAAGGTGCAATTGTTGTACGCGGGCGGAAAACTCCAGGAAGCCATCAACGAGGCCGCCAATCTTTTGAATACCGTGCAGGACAATGTACAACGTATCGAACTGACGCGCCTGGTTGCCGCTGCCCTGTTCGACATCAGTGAATTCGACAAGGCCAGACAAGTGTACATCGAATACCTGTCTACTACTCCGGAGGTACACCCCACCGATCTCTACCGCATTGGCCTGCTCAATTACATGGCCGGAGAATACGAACGCGCCATCACCCGTCTCTCACAAGTGGCCGGCACGGACGACGCCATGGGGCAAAGCGCTTCTTACCACCTGGGGTTGTGCTACCTCAAGCTGAAAAAGTACGACCAGGCGCGTATGGGCTTCGAACAAGCCAGCCTGCCCACTTTCGACCTACCCACCCGGGAGAAAGCGCTGTACAATTACGCGGTACTGTGCTATGAAACCGACTACGCTGCCTTCAACGAGCAGGTAAACGCCTTCCAACGCTTCCTGACAGCGTTCCCCACCTCCACCTTCGCCGACAAGGCCAACGCCTACCTGGCTGAAGCCCTGCTTTCCTCCAGGGATTACAAAGCATCCCTCGAGGTGGTGGAAAAAGTGGCCAAACCCGATGCCAACTTACTGAAAACCAAAACCAGACTCCTCTTTTTATTGGGCGTTGACCACATGAACAATCGCCAATTCGACCAGGCTGGTATTTACCTGAACCAGGCCATCGACCTGGCGCTGAAAACAAACCAATCCGTTACGGAGTTATACTATTGGCGCGGTGAAGCCTACTTTCAACAACAACAATACGCACTGTCACAGGCCGATTTCAAACGCTTCACCGAACAGCCCGGTGCCAAACAAATGAAAGCGTGGGGATCCGCCCTGTATGGCTTAGGGTATAGCCTGTTTAAAAACAAAGCGTACAACGAAGCCCTGATCCAGTTTGAGGCTTTTACCAAGCAACAGGGTGCCGCCTCCGATGTGCGGTACGTCGACGCACTCAACCGCATGGGAGACAGCTATTTCATGACCAAACGCTACGATAGGGCCGGTCAACAGTATCAACTCGCCGACAAGGCCACCCAGGGCGGCAATGACTATGCCGTCTACCAACAGGCTTTAACCTTGGGACTGCGCAAGGAAAACCAAGCAAAACTGACGCTGCTCAACCAGTTTGAAGCCAGGTTCCCCGTATCCGATTATGCGGATGACATCCTGTTTGAAATCGGCAAGACCCACGCCACCATGCAGGATAAAGACCAGGCCATCGCCGCCTACGAGCGCCTCATGGATACCTACCCGGGTAGCCCTTTGTCCCGCAAAGCCGGCCTCCAGATAGCCCTTCTCCACGTCAACAGCCTGGCGCTCGAACAGGCCAAAGCCGCCTACAAGGTGGTCATCGAAGCCTACCCCGGCAGTCAGGAAGCCCAAACCGCCGTGAGCGACCTCAAGCAGCTGCACGTGAGCACCAACACCGTCGCCGAATTCATCAACTATACCCGGTCGCTGAGTGTACCCGTACCCCTGGCTGCCGGCGAACAGGACTCCCTCACCTACCTGGCTGCGGAAAACCTGTTGATGGACGGCAGGAATCAAGAGGCCATCGATGCCTTTGAAGCCTACGTGGGACAATTTCCCAACGGCCTCTACCTGGCCGACAGCCACTACCACCTGGCCAAGTTGAAACAAGCCAAGGGAGATGTGGTAGGCGCCGCTCCCCACCTGACCTATGTAGCCGGTCGTACAGGACATCGCTACCAGGGTGAATGCCTCGCCATCCTGGCTGACATCTACTTCAAACAAGGGCGCTTCGAAGACGCGTTAGCTCGTTATACCCTGTTGGTACCCCTGGCAACTGACAAAAAACAACGTCTTACCGCTGAGACCGGACAGTTGCGCTGCCAGGTCAAACTGAGTCGGGACAAAGACGTCATCGCATCAGCCACCTCCTTGCTGGGTGATCAGTCAATGGATAAGGTTCTTCAGACAGAAGTGCGCTATTACAGAGCTAAGGCCTACCAGAACACCGGCTTGGCCGAATCGGCCAGAGCCGACCTGCAACTGCTGTCAAAAGAAGTGCAGACAGTTTACGGTGCCGAGGCCCGTTTCTTGTTGGCCGAACAGTATTTCAAGCAAAAGAACCTCAAAGAAGCTGAAAAAGTGGTCAACCAATTCATTCAGGACGGCACACCCCACGCCTATTGGTTGGCTCACGCCTTCCTCTTGCTGGCCGATATCCATATGGAACGAAAGGACGACTTTCAAGCCAAACAATACCTGCTCAGCCTCAAAGAAAACTACAAGGCCGACGATGACATCGCCGGATTGATTGAAGCCAGGCTCACCAAGATTGCCCAACGTAACAAGTAAGTCTATGCATACCCACGGCTCCCTATACTCCTCCCTGTTGCTTGCCCTCCTTTGCAGCGGCACGCTATCAGCCCAAACTAGCCAGGACACCCTTATCCAACGTGATCTTATCCTCGAGAAAGACTATGTTCCAGCCATCGAATCATCCGACAAACTCTTGATTCTGCCCGAACCCGAACCGGTAAACCAGGAAAAACGCAGCGCGGACTTTTCCCTGATGGGTAGCCCGGCTCCGTTGAAGGGCATATACCGTCCCCTGCCCGCCCCTGTGCTGAACACGGAATACCCCGCGTCCAAAAAATGGAGCTATTTCAGTTTCGCCGGCGGTAGCAAAACGGCTTTCCTGGGCGATGCTCAGGTCAACCTATTGCGCCAGTCTAAACNNAACAAACAATGGACATCAGGCTGTTGCACCGCTCCATTTTTGGTGACATCACCAACTCCATGAATGAAACCAAGCGCTCGTTTATGAACCAAAACCGCCTGATGGCCAACTACACCCTGCACCTTCCCGGCCATGAGCTCAAGGTGGGACTGGGTCAACGGTACAACGCCTGGAACTACTACGGTTTATGGAAAACACCTTCCGATCCCGCTTCCGTCAACGAGGTAACCACCCCTGACAACCAATGGCTGTCTGACAGTGAGTTTGCCATCAACCTGGGTTCGAAACAAACCAAACAAGCCTTCTCGTACAAGGTGGGACTTATCGGCCATCTGTTTTACCTGGGCAAGGGCATCAACGCGCCTGGGACGACAAACAAAACCAAAGGCNNATGGCGCATTGGCCTACCAATTGTCCGACAACCTGGCCACTGGGGTCAATGCAGGATTAACCACGCTCAGCTATAGGGACCCTGTCACCTACACCCTTTCCCAAACACACTACGACAATCCCTCCTCTACCGCTCATTTTTTCGCAAAGCAAAACTGGTTGGAAGTCAATCCTTTCGCCCGATTCACCTGGAAACAGTGGAAGTTATCCGCCGGCTAGAACGTAGCCGTACCTTCACTGGAAAGCGAACGGGTGAAATGGGCGCCCAACCTTTCCGGCAGCACGTCTCTGAGCGACAAAGCGGCCTTCAGGGTGTCTCTAGACGGCGGCATCTTGCTTGGCACCTACCGTGACGGCTTGGACAGGAATCCCTACCTGGATCCCTATCTCAAGTTGAAAACGGCCTACCAACCCATCAACCTCCAGGCAGCCATTGACTGGCGCCCCATCAAGGACCTACGCCTGACGCCCAGGATCGGATACAGCCGTACCAACGACAAGGCTTTCTTTTACAACGCGCTGCCTGGTGGCACCGACCGCATCAACCACGCTTACGGCCAACTGTTTTCCGTCCTCTACATGAACGAGAACCGCCTGTCGATCGGCAGCGAGGCCTACTACAACTTCCGGTCTAAACTGCGGTTTTTTGCCGAAGCCCACTACAACCAGTACATCAATTATAGCGATGACGCGGGCATTGACAGCCAGTTGGCCGGCCATCGCAAAGCCTGGTACCAACCCGGCGTGGATGCCCGCTTCCGACTGGATGCTTCACCCTTCAAACAGCTCAGCTTGTTTGCAGACTATCAGATCATGGCTATGCGGTACGCATCGACTTCAACCGAATTCATGCACAGAATGGATGACATCCACGACCTGAGCATGGGAGCCTCCTGGCAATTGGGTAACAACGTACAGTTGTTTGTCCGATTGAACAACCTGCTCGACCAACGTTACGAAGTGTGGAACGCTTACAAGGTTCACGGCCTTTCCGCCCTGATTGGGGGTTACGTGACCTTCTAACAGCGGATTCCCCGCGTTTCAACCATGCTTGCCGCGAGCAACGCCATTGTGCTGCATTGTCTGCCGTACAGCGACAGTACCCACATCGTACACCTGTATACCGAAGAATTCGGGCGCATGAGTTACATGGTACGGCTGGGGAAAGGCAAGCAAGCCGGTCTGAAACGGGCGCTTTTCCAACCCTTGTCCATCCTGTCCATCCAGGCCGATCACAAGGGTAGCCGTCAACTGCAACGCCTCAAGGACGCCACCACCCTGTATCCCTTCAGCAGCATCCCCTTCGATGTGACCAAAAGCAGCATCGCC
>DOBD01000187.1 GCA_003506275.1 Bacteroidales bacterium
GTGTCTTAACCCCCCAAATGCTTGGACAAAATTTGAAAAACAAGTTAGGTCTATTAAATTTGGAAAATTATGACAACAGAAAGAAGAAAGTTTACAGCCGAGGACCGTCTTTCAATATTGAAGGAAGCCGAACGAGAAGGTCGTGCCACCACGTTGCGTAAGTACAGCATAGCTCCATCGTTGTATGACCGCTGGCGTAAGAAATACCTAAGTGACGGTCTTAAGGGATTAAAGGATGCTCATAAGCGCATTGATCCCGATGTACTGGCGCTTAAGGAGGAGAACGAGCGCCTGAAACGCATTATCGCCAAGCAGGCGTTGGAACTCGAGGTAAAGAGTGAGCTGTTAAAAAAAACTTCGTTTCAAACCTGGACAAGATGAGCGTTGTACGTCAATTTCAGCTCGACGCCTCAGTCAAGGAGCTGTGCAGTTGGACTCAGCTACCCCGTAGCGTGTATTATTATCAGCCAACCAACGGCAGGAAAGGAGTCCCGCCAAGTGTTACCACCACCCGAACGGACGGAACGGTGGTGGATAATTCTCAGGTGGTCGAGGACATTCGTACGGCCTTGAGTGGAGAGTTCGTCTGCTATGGTTATCAGAACGTGACCATGGATCTGAAGGACATGGGATACATCATCAACCACAAAAAGGTATACCGCCTGATGGACGAGAACAAATTGCTGCTGGGGAAGGTCATCCGAACCTCTGGTAAGCGCAACTTTGTTCGTTTCCGAAGGATTGAGGCCACACGCCCCATGGAGTACCTCTGCTGGGATATCAAGTACGTCTGGGTGCAGGGCGAACGCAGGAACTTTTACCTACTCTCCCTGATGGATGTCTATACCAGGCGTATCTTGGCATGGATATTCCAGGGGAGCATCCGTAAGGTCGATGTGCTAAAGATGTTGGAACGGGTAGATCTTTCACACGGTCTGAAGGGCGTCACCCTGCGCAATGATAATGGATCGCAGTTCATCGCCAACAGGGTGCGGCAACATCTGCGCACCCTGAACGTCTACCAGGAATTTACCCACGTGGCCACACCACAGGAAAACTCCTATATCGAGTCCTTTCACAGTAATCTCGAGCGGGAAGTCATCAGACGATTCGAGTTCTCCAGCTATTACGATGCAAAGACCACCCTCTCCGACTATATGGACCATTACAACTATAAAAGACGGCACACAGCACTTAAACGGGTGCCACCCATGGTAAGATGGAACGAATATTTTTCTTCTTCCTCAGCTGATATGCTCCAAACAGCGCAGGGCTCGGAGGCAATGTCAAGAGTGGACTGTAAGTCCACAGAGCTTGCTCTTGACATTGACGGAGAGAACGCTATCTTTGCAGAGCAGGTGAGGAAAGAATCTGATAACAAAGAGCACCTATGAGAACACATACTTTTTGTCCAACTTATAGGGGGTTGGGACACGGCACGATACAGTCGCCTTCGAGTCAAATCATGGCTTATAGTCCACTACGCAAAGGTGTTGGCAATTCCGGTAATTCTCCTATATCCATTCCCTTGAAGAGCAATTATTTACGAAAAAAAAGCGCTTCGATTAGTCCCAATCCATCCCAGGGATCTTTTACTGTGAACACCGGTTGGTCTGAAGAGGAAGCAGGTGTCATAACTATCTTTGACTTGATGGGAAAGCAAGTCATAAGTACGAATGTGAAAGGTGGCCAAAAGCAACTTGTTCTGGAGGTGCCTCACGGGATGTACCTTGTAAGAGTCACAAAAGAAGATCACCAAGCAGAAACAATCAAGCTGATAATCAAACATTAGAAATGGCGAACATGAAAACGAGGTATATCAGTAGAGTTACAATTTATTTAAGTGTATTGCTGATACATGGATGTTGTCTAGAGGACTCTGATTTCTATGAACAGTTAACAACTGATGATTTAAGTCATTTGTATTTTGACCGTGATAAGGTCGTTTGTGAAGAGGAAGATATTGAATTCATGGACTCGGTAACCTTTCTATTGAATTCAAGAGATACAGTAGCCTGTGCAGCGAAGACACTGATATGGTCAACAATAGATCATTCACTTGGAATAAGTTATGATGCTAACGGTAAGTCAAGTATAATAGTTGATAGAAATATTGGTTTCTCTTCTGCTACTATTACAATCTATAAAAAATATAACAAGGATTACTCATCCCAAAAAACCATCCGTGTTTCAAAAGGGGATGGCGGAAATGACTTGGATAAGGTCATCTCCGAGCCAATCACCCTCGATACAGCCATGATTTTGGGACGATTGTATGAGTCTGTGTATAAGTTTGATTTTCCGAGGGAAAACGGTGATTTGGGTATTAAATCTGTGTATTTTGCCAAGAAGTACGGCTTCATCAAGATTGAAGGCCATGATGGCAGCAAGTTGGAGTTGATTGAGGTTAAGTCGAAGGGAGTGAAAGCGCATGAGACGAAGAATCCAGCTTCAACACCAATAGTAGGATTGGAAGAGAAAAACAAGGAAGTAGGGAACTAAAAGGCCTTTCTTGATAAATATCAGTAAGTATCTTTATAAGTATATACAAATAGTATATATTTGTGATAAATTGAAATCCAATGAAAACAATCCTTTTAAAGTTAGACGATTCAACATACGGAGAGACGGAGAGCATCCTGACTCGTATAAGAAAACCTCGTAATAGATATATTAATGAGGCTGTTGCGTTTTACAATAAATATCAAAAACGCCTGCTGATTGAGAAACAGTTGAAGGACGAATCCAATTTGGTAAAAGAGGAGTCTATGCGCGTTCTTAACGAATTTGAGTCGTTAGAGTATGTTGATTAAGCAATTTGAGATTTGGATTGCGGATCTAAATCCACAGATAGGAACCGAGCCAGGGAAAACACGTCCTGTGTTGGTCATACAAACAAACCTCCTGAATAAAGTTTCTCATCCATCCACTTTAATCTGTCCGATAACGACGAATGTTGTTAATGAATCTGACATATTGAGGGTGCACATAAAGAAGGGTGTGTCGAATGTACATGAAAATTGCGATATACTAATAGATCAAATGCGCGCCATTGACAACAAGCGACTGATAAAAAAGGTCGGGAATCTGCCCTATGATTGTGTTGAAAAAGTAAAAGAAAATATTCGTATAATCCTTGATTTGGACTAAAGAACTACTGGTCATAACGCCACCCAAACCACAGCCGCAAGGCGGCCGCGGTCTGGCTGTGCTGTTTTATTGAAGATTCTGTATGTTGGAATTGATTGAGGTTAAGTCGAAAGGGGCGTATTAAACAAGTGGTGTAGAAACGTTGTAAAGAGGTTTAAGGGATGGCAACCCTGGCGGGGTGCCATCCCCCGGAACCCCCCGGAACCCCCCGGAACCCTAGAGGGAAAAAATGGATTCGGGGCCGAGGTTGAAGAGGAGGTCGAGGATGCTGAGGTTGGGGAGGAAGGGGCGTTTGTGGTCGAAGACCTGGTAGTAGGGTTGGGTGATGAAACCGGTAGATTCGGGGGCTTGCTTGGGGTGCAGGCTGTAGCGAAGGTCAGTCCAATCAGGGGAGAGTTGGCCTTCTGGGAGGAAGGTCTCGGTTTCACTCATTGTGGGGTTGAGACCCAACAGATCACAGACGGTGGCGTGCTGGGCTTGGTTGAAATCGAAGAGGTAGCCGGGGCGTTGTTCGAAGAAAGGACGGAAGTCGTCCTGGTAATAATCAAAATAGGGACTGGATTTGTAGGCAGCGACCAGGGCATTCCAATGCAGGTGCTGCCAGTTGCCGTGGTCGGACAGCTTGATGTCTTTGATGCCGGTGTGGCCCGATTTGTTGTGTTCCACCGGCAGAGACAGGGTCATGGGACCGTTGGCCGTGGCGATGACACAGCGGTTGCGCCAGGACTGCTTGACGTAATGCTCACAGGCTTCCAATACGGGGTGCTGGCTGCGGTTAAAGTGCCAGTACCAGGAAACGGGACCGAAATAGGCGGTGGCGAACAGAGTTGTGGTCATACGTGCACGGTGAAAAGGCTGTTTACGGGGGCAAAGGTAGGTCTTTTCCGCGTTTTTTTGTACGTTTGTGAAAACCACAAACAGACAACCATGTTCAACAAGGAGATTTACCAGCAAAGACGTCACCGCTTGTGTGACCAGTTATCCACCGGTCTCGTGCTCTTACCCGGGCACACCGAGTCACCCATGAATTACCCGGAAAACACCTACCTGTTCAGGCAAAACAGTCATTTTCTGTATTTCGCTGGTTTGGACATGCCCGGTTTGTTTGTGATCATCGATGTGGACAGTCGCGATACCATCCTTTTTGCCGATGAACTCACCATCAACGACATCATTTGGACGGGGCCCAAACCCAGCTACAAGGAAATTGCCGCCACAGCCGGTATTGAAAAGGTGTTGCCTGTGGCTCAGCTGGCTCCCTATGTGGAAAAAGCCCTGGGTCAACAACGCACGGTGCATTACTTGCCGCTCTACAGAGCAGAAACAGCCGTGCAACTGGGCGCTTTGCTAAACCGTCACCCGGCAACCTTGGCGGAAGGTGTTTCCGAAGCCTTTATCAAAGCGGTGGTGGCTCAACGGTCGGTGAAAAGTCCCGAAGAAATCGCTGAAATCGACAAGGCTTCGGAAGTGGGATACCTCATGCAGGAATACGTCATGGCCAACATGCACGCCGGCAAAACGGAACGGGAATTGGCCGGCATGGCCGAAGGCTTGGCTCTGTCGAAGGGAGCCGGTATTGCTTTCCCCATCATTTTGTCGCAACGCGGAGAGGTGCTGCACGGCCACGACCACAGCCTGGTCTTGAAAAAGGGCAGTGTGGTCATCTGTGATTGTGGGGCCGAATCGCTGGAGCATTATGCCTGCGATTACACCCGTACCACGCCGGTGGACGGTCGCTTTTCTCCGTTGCAACACGATTTGTATAACCTGGTGTTGGCCGCTAATAACAAAGCCTTTGAGTTGATCAAGCCCGGTGTCTATTTCAAGGACGTCCACCTGGCCAGCGCCCTGGTGTTGGCTGAAGGGTTGAAGGGCCTGGGGCTTTTGAAGGGCGACATGCAAGCTGCTGTGGCTGCCGGGGCTCACGCGTTATTCATGCCTCACGGACTGGGTCACATGATGGGGCTGGATGTACACGACATGGAAGATTTAGGTGAAAACTACGTAGGGTACGATGAAACCATCAGCCGCAGTACCCAGTTTGGGCTGCGCAGCTTACGTCTGGGGCGCCGCCTGCAAGAGGGCTTTGTCTTGACGGTGGAACCGGGCCTGTACTTCATGCCGGCCTTGATTGAGAAATGGAAGGCTGAAAAAATCAACGCCGACTTTGTTTGCTATGACAAAGCGTTGGCGCTGGTTGGCACCGGTGGTCTCCGCATTGAAGACGACGCTATTGTGACGGCCGATGGTTGCCGGATGTCAGGCTCGAAGCGGCCACCGGTCACAGTGGCTGAGATTGAAGCGTTTTACAAGGATTGATTCAATCAACGCAAGCGCTGGAACAGGTGCTTTTTCTCCGGTGAAAACAGCAAGAGGCTGGCCCTGCCAATCACATGGGAGGCGGGGACCAGCCCAAAGCGACGGGAATCGTTCAGATAGCCCTGGTGGTCGTTGAGTACCACGTAGTAATCTTGTTTGAAGGTGTATTGGGCTGCCGCAACACCGTTGAGCAGCCACGAACTGTCCTTGGCTTCGGTCAGGGAGACCCCTTCATGGGAATTGATCAAGGCTTGCCAGGTTTCCATACTGCGCCTGTCGAGGGGAATGGTATAGCCACGATAGGGCACCAACGTGCTCAGGTTATCCATGGTTGAGGCATAGGGCTTAAGGGCCACTTTAAGGATGGGGTGGGCTATCAGCAACCGCATGTATTCCAATTGGGGCATGAAGAGGAAGCCGGTGTCGTTTCGAGTCAACAAGGGACGTTGCATGCCGGCTGCCTTAAAGGCTTCTTCGACCAGGGCGTTTTGGGCAGGCCAGTAGTGGTAACAAAAGAGCGCATCGACCGAACGGGGTTTGGGGGCTTCGTTGACGTACAGACTGGTGCCGTCCAACCGGACGAAATCGCCTGGCAAGCCCACGCAACGGCTAAGCAGGACGGGACGCAGGTTGACGGGTTCGCTGGCTTTGCCTAGAGGTTGATTGAACACCAGGAGGTCTTCCCGGTGTATGTTGGACAAACCTGGCAGACGGTTGACTTTTTCAGAGAGGATCCAGCGTGATTTGGCTTTGTCTTTGATGAAGGGCCATTTGATGGCTTGAGGCAAACGAGCCCCCAGGCTCCATTTTTCAACCAGCAGGCGGTCGCCCTTAGCCTGGAATTCTGCCATGGCGTCAGACGCCACGCGGTACGTGTCGAATAAGAAGAACCTGGCAAGGGCGGCGAACAATGCGGCAATGACCAGGATCCAAAGGATGCGTTTACCTGTCATATCCTACCGGAAGGTATTAGGTTATCAGGATGCTTTTTTAAACAAGCGTTTCCATCGTATTTTTCCATCAAAGAGGTCTCTGTCCTTGTCGAGCGATAACCAGACCAGAACGGGCTTGCCCACAATGTGGTCTTCGGGTACGAAACCCCAGGCCCGGCTGTCGGCCGATTTATGTCGGTTGTCTCCCATCATCCAGTAATAATCCAGCGTGAAGGTATACGTGGTGGCCGGTTGACCGTTCAGTTGTACCACCCCGTTGACCACTTCCAGGGATTGTTTTTCATAGTGGTGGATGACGTGGCCGTAGAGCATCAGATTGTGAGCATTCAGTTCAATGGTGGCCCCCTTGGCCGGTATCCAGATGGGACCGTAGTTGTCGCGTGTCCAGGTGTTGGAGGGGTTCAGCGGATAGGTAGGCCCGGCCACGTTGTAGCCACCCAGGGTATCGGTTTCCACAAAAACGGTGTCGATGAAGGGGCTTTTCTTGACTTGTTCCAGCACCTTCCTGGTCAGCGGAAGAACATATACAGGGTTGAGATGACCGTTGGCATCGCGCTTCAACGGCAGGTAGGCAGCAAAATAGCCGTCTTCGGGCAAACGTATCTGGTCTTCTTTGCTGACATTCCAGGTCCTGAATTGATGTTCGGAAAGAAAGCCGCCTTTGGTTTGCACGTAGTAGTTCAGCTGGGCTTCAGGGGCGTCTTCCATGGGTTTTCCATCGATGAAAAGCTGGTTGGCGATGATTTGAAGCGTATCGCCGGGTAGGCCCACGCACCGTTTGACGAAATTTTCGCGTCGGTCAACAGGCCGGTAGACTAGCTTGCCATACGTGGCCGATTGGCTGATAAGGCGTTGAGTGGCAGCTTCCAGACTGATGCCATATTGCAAGGCCGTCATGTACCTGGTTGAATAAAAGTCAGGATTAGTGGCTTTGAGTAACACGGAGTCTCCGGCCGGGAAATTAAACACCACGATATCATTGCGTTTGACAGGTCCCAAGCCAGGCACCCGCTTGTAGCCCCATTGCGGTTTGTCGAGGTAGGATTTCGTGTTGACCAATGGCAGGGTATGCTGCGCCAAGGGGAAGGAGAGCGGTGTCATGGGTACCCTGGGACCATAGCTGAGCTTGCTGACGAACAGAAAATCGCCCACCAGCAGGGATTTCTCCAGCGAGGAGGAAGGTATCTGGTAGTTTTGAAAGAAATAGATGTTGATGAGGTAGACGGCCACCAAGGCAAACACAATGGCGTCTACCCAGTCGAAAATGGTACGGAGTGTCTTGTTTTTAAAACCACGCCAAAATCCCCAAGGTAACAGGCGGGTGATGTACAGGTCGAAAAACAAGGGTAGGGCCAGTAACCACCAGCCACTATGTGTCCAGAAGGCGAAGAGCAGGGTGATGACGCTCCAGATACTCAGACGTATCCACTTGGCGCGGGGGGCCTTGAAAGAAAGTTTGCGGGGCCCGTTTTCAGGGTTGGGTGTGCTCATGTTCCGTTGGCGTTAGGTTAGAATCCGAGCAAGTCGGTCATGCTTAGAAATCCTTGGTGGGTGGCGGTGAATTCTGCAGCCAGCACAGCACCGAAAGCGAGTCCTTGCCGGTTTTTGGCGTTGTGAGAGATGCGCAAGGTGTCCACTTCCGAATCGTACACGACCTCGTGGTAGCCGGGCACGTCGCCGGTACGTTCGGAGACGATGCCTATCACTTCCGGTTGGGTGGAGTCTCCTTCAATCCACTCTTGTTTTCTGTCGAGGCGGGCGATGATGTCTTCAGCCAGACTGATGGCTGTCCCTGAGGGGGCGTCCAGTTTCTGTGTATGGTGGATTTCCTTCATGGACACGTCGTAGTGGGGGAAGGCATTCATCATGTCAGCCAGGCGTTTGTTGAGGGCGAAAAACAGGTTGGCTCCCAGGCTGAAGTTGGAAGCGTAGAAAAAGGTGTTTCCCCGCTTGCAGGCCTGTTTGATTTCGTCCATGTGCTCGAGCCAACCAGTGGTACCGGAAACCACTGGTACGCCGGCTGCGAAACAGTGGCGGAAATTGTCCATGGCTGCATCGGGTCTGGAAAACTCAATGGCGACTTCGGCCGATCGGAAAGCGGGAGAATCAAAGTCCTCAGCGTTGTTGATGTCAATGATGCTGACTAAGGTATGGCCACGTTGCAGGGCGATGCGCTCGATTTCATGGCCCATTTTTCCATAGCCGATAAGGGCAATCTTCATAGAAATGTGTATTTACTAGGGCCAAAGATACATAAAATTTATTGTGGGAGGGCAAAATACATGTACCTTTGCGGTCGCACACAGGTCAGGTAATCATGGATGTCCGGCCGTTTCCAGGAGCAATCGATATGAGATACGTCCCTTCATTAGTATTGGTAGCCACGTTGGTATTGGTCAGTGCTTGCGCCAATACGGGTTCGCCGAGTGGTGGGCCCAAGGATGAAACGCCCCCCCGCCTGATTCGAACCGAACCGGCTGAATACCAGATTGACTATGCGAAGAAACGTATTGTTTTGCATTTCAACGAGTTGGTTTCTCTGGAACGCTCCAGCGAAAAGGTCATAGTGTCACCGCCTCAGGTGATACCGGCAGACATCAAGGCAGTGGGAGACAAGATCTCCGTTGTGTTCAAGGATACCCTGCGCGACTCAACGACCTACACCATCGACTTTACCGACGCCATCGTCGATTTCAACGANNTCCCACATCGACACGTTGCGCATCGGTGGCACCTTGATTGACGCTTCCAACCTGAATCCAATACCCGGTATTATTGTAGGTGTGCATGAGGATACGGCCGACAGCGTGTTTGCCAATCAACCATTAACCCGTATTTCAAAAACCAGCAAGACGGGCTCTTTTTCCATCAAGGGACTACCGGGTAAATCCTTTCGGCTGTATGCCCTGGGTGACAAAAACAGGGATTACCGGTTTGATCAACCGGGAGAAGCCATCGCATTTCACGATTCGCTGATTACTCCCTGGGCTGAGCCCTGCATCAAACCCGATACCATCTGGAAAGACACCGCCACCATCGATACCATTTTCTACCGCCAGGTGACGTGCTACAAACCCGATGACGTCGTACTGCTCTATTTTTCCGAGGCCTTTGGTCGCCAATACCTGGCCAAACGGGAGCGTCCGGCCAAGGAATACTTCAACCTGACGTTCGGATACAAGGCTGACAGCTTGCCCACTTTATCGTTGCTCAACAAACCGGTTGGGGTGACGGAGTGGTTTTTACCCGAGGTCAACCCCACCAAAGATACCCTCCGTTTTTGGATTACTGACACACTGGTGGCCAACATGGACACCTTGACAATTAAATTGGATTACCTGAAGACGGATTCGACCAACAACCTGGCACCTCAAACTGACACCATCAACTTGGTTTTCCGCCATCCCCGTACGGGCGGTCGTTCATCGAGCCGAACCTCGAGTAGCCGCAAGAAGGAGGAGGCAGACCCCCCCCAACCCACAGTGGTCAAGCACCTGGAAGTCACGTTGGGTTTGCCGGCAGTGTTGGACGTTAACGCCAGTCCGCTGATTACCCTGGAAACACCCTTGCAGGCCATGCCCAAAGAAGCCTGGGGCTTGTTTCACAAAGTGGATACAACCTGGCAAGCCGTGCCGTTCAGTCTCCATCCTGACTCTACTTCCATTCGCCGTTATGTGCTCAAGGCGGCCTGGGCCTATGAAACAGAATACAAACTGACGTTGGATTCGGGTTTGGTCGTCGGCTT
>DOBD01000236.1:0-132 GCA_003506275.1 Bacteroidales bacterium
GGGGCGGACACCTTCGATGGCGGCGGCTATGGCCACTCCGCTCAGCCCTGTATGGTGTTGAGACAACAAGAGTTCGGAGGGATTGAGCACTTCCCGCAAGCCGGATTGGCGCATTTCATAGATGCCGATTTC
>DOBD01000236.1:180-768 GCA_003506275.1 Bacteroidales bacterium
GTCTACGATGTGTTCCAATACCTTGGGGCCGGCCAGGTTGCCTTCCTTGTTGATATGGCCGATGAGGATGACGGGCGTACCGCTTTCCTTGGCGTACCGTAGCAAAGCGGCTGCCGATTCGCGCACCTGGGTGATGCTACCGGGTGAGGATTCCGCTTGTTCGGTGGCTACCGTCTGGATGGAGTCAACGATTAACAAATCGGGCTTGAGGTTGGCCGTATGGACGAAGATTTCCTCCAGCGAGGTTTCACTCACGAACCAGGCGTGGGCATTTTCTCCTCCCAGGCGTTCGGCCCTCAGTTTAAGTTGTTGGACACTTTCTTCCCCCGAAACGTAGAGGATTTTAGTGGCCTTCATGGATAAGACGGTCTGCAGCACCAGGGTAGATTTGCCGATACCGGGTTCACCCCCAATCAATACCAGGGAGCCGGGGACAATGCCACCGCCCAAAACCCTGTCCAGTTCAGCGCCTCCCGTGCTCATGCGGGGTTGTTCGCTCAGTTCGATGTCGGACAAGAGCACCGGTTTCGACTTGGGGGCGTGAAAACCGGATATGGAGGGCTTGATCTGGAAATCGGGTCTGATCAG
>DOBD01000236.1:829-15435 GCA_003506275.1 Bacteroidales bacterium
GTTGCGGAGGCAAGACTCGAACTTACGACCTTTGGGTTATGAGCCCAACGAGCTACCACTGCTCCACTCCGCGATCAATTGTGGCACAAAAGTAGCCATTTTTAACCCTACGTGCAAATCTTTCGCGAAAATTTACCAAAATATAACAGCAGAGTGCCTCGTGGCCGTTTTTTTTTGTACATTTGCACACTGTTGATCCTTTTGTGCAAAGATGGCCGTATCCAAAACAAGAACCATGCTGGTGGAAGTTGCCAGGCAACTGTTTGCTACTAACGGCGTGCAGGAGACAACCATGAACGATATTGCGGAAGCATCGGGCAAGGGTCGCCGCACGTTGTACACCTATTTCAGAAATAAAGAAGAGGTTTATGTTGCCTGCATCGAAGCGGAGTTGCAGCTTATCAATGCTTCTTTGCTGTCTGTTATGAAGCAGGACCTCGACCCCGAGGAAAAGATTCGCACCTTTATAGCAACGCACTTTGATGTGTTCAGGGATGCCGTGTTACGCAACGGTAATCTGAACAGTCAATTTTTCCGCAACATTGTCGAGGTCGAAAAGGCACGACGCAACCTTGATCAGAAGGAGGCTGTTATGCTGGCACAGTTGCTCAGGGAAGGCCAAAATCAGGGATTGTTTCACATCAAGGACATCAAACACTCAGCCAGTATCCTTCAATTATCGATCAAAGGCCTGGAGGTGCCCTATATAAGGGAGACGGTACTCAACCGTAAGAAGCAGATTCAACATATTTATGATTTCCTATTTTATGGATTGAAAGGACAGGCGCTGCTTGTGGCCGATGAAACCAACGAGTCTTCAGCTAACAAGGGCGCTGTCGTCGATCCCACTATATCACACTAAACCCGTTCACATGAAATTATTGGAAGGAAAAACAGCCCTGGTTACCGGCGCTGCCCGTGGCATTGGTAAGGCCATTGCCCTCAAATTTGCCCAGGAAGGAGCCAACATCGCTTTTACTGACCTGGTCATCGATGATAACGCCAAAGCCACAGAGGCCGAGATTGCCGCCTATGGTGTCAAGGTCATGGGCTTTGCGTCCAATGCCGCCAACTTCGAAGATACCCACACGGTGGTGGAAGCCATACAAAAGGAATTTGGCCGTATTGATATTCTGGTCAACAACGCTGGTATCACCCGCGACGGTCTTATGATGCGCATGACCGAACAACAATGGGATATGGTGATCAACGTCAACCTGAAATCAGCCTTCAATTTTATTCACGCCATAACGCCCATTATGATGAAGCAGAAAGGTGGCAGTATCATCAACATGAGTTCGGTGGTTGGCGTATCTGGAAACGCCGGTCAAGCCAACTACTCGGCATCCAAGGCTGGTATGATCGGATTAGCCAAATCCATCGCTGCTGAAATGGGTTCCAGAGGTATCCGTGCCAATGCTGTTGCTCCCGGTTTCATCATCACTGAAATGACAGGCCAACTTCCCGAAGAGGTCAGGGCCTCCTGGGCTGAAAAGATTCCCCTCAAGCGCGGTGGTACCCCCGAAGATGTGGCCAACGTCTGTGTCTTTCTTGGCTCCGACCTCTCCTCTTATGTCTCTGGTCAGGTCATCCATTGCGATGGCGGTATGAATCGATAAATTCATTGACGATGACCGTACTCTACGAAGACAACCACCTGCTGATTGTCAATAAAGCCTGTGGCGAGATTGTTCAGCCCGACAAGACAGGTGACCCTTCGCTGGAGGAAACGGTTAAGGACTGGATAAAAAAGACCCACGACAAGCCGGGTAACGTCTTTTTAGGCGTTACCCACCGGCTTGACCGTCCGGTGACCGGCCTGGTGGTCTTCGCCAAAACCAGCAAGGCTTTGGCCAGGCTCAACGAACTCTTTAAAAAAGGAGACGTACATAAAACGTACCTCGCTCTTGTCAAGCAGGCTCCACCCTCCGTGGAAGGATTGCTCGAAAACTACCTGTGTCGAAACGAACAACAAAACAGGAGCTTTGTGTGCGGAGCCGATAAGCCAGGAGCCAAATTGGCCAAACTAACTTATAAAGTCGTCGGGCGATCGGATACGTACCATTTGCTGGAAGTCGACCTGATGACCGGCCGTCATCATCAGATTCGGTGCCAATTGGCGGCCATGGGTTGCCCCATCAAAGGCGATTTGAAATATGGCTTTCCTCGCTCCAATCCGGATGGCGGCATCTCCCTGCACGCCTGGCGCATTTGTTTCGTGCATCCGGTGAGTGGCGTGACCATCGACATAAAAGCACCCATACCCTCACGGGACTCAGTTTGGCGCTTTTTTAAGCCCCAGTTGGCAGAATAACCACTTTTGTTTAAAAAAGTCAAAAATGGGAAAATATTTCTCTTGAAAAATATGTTTATTAGAAAAATAGGTGTATCTTTGCAGCAACAAACATGAACAAGGTGGAAGATATTTGTGTCATAAAAGAGATTTACCGGATGCTTTATCAGTTTGAGAAAGATTTCCAGGAAACCCATCACATCAGTATCAACGATGCCATGGTGCTTTGTTGCCTGAAGAACGGTGAGGAAAAGTCAGCCGGGGAGATCTGTGAATTTGTCGGTTTATCCAATTCAAGGGTGTCTAAAGTGTTGTGTGCCGTGGAAGACGAAGGATACATCGTTCGCCGGTTGGGTTCCAACGACAGGCGCCAAATGTTTTTCTCGCTGACGGCAAAAGGCAACCAGAAAATGAATGAGATGATGGGCAAGCAATTGCATTTCTCAGACCTGCTTAAAACCATTTCCAAACAATGCGGCACGTGAACCATCAACGGCCAATAAAGGCCACCTGAATTTGGCGTGTTTTTTTAACCAGAAAGTTTCTACTAGCAACTATAATTAATAGAAAATAAGTCACAATAAACCTACACACGATGAGAACCTCCACCATCAAGCCGTATAAGCGCTATGTAACACTGGCCATCATGGCACTGTTTGTCTTGACATCTTGCCAGGCTAAACAACCGGACGCCTCCAACGCAAAAACATCAACAAAAAATACAACTAATTCAACAAAGAAAATGGGAACAATTCATTTGACAAAAACCGAGTTTCTGGAAAAAGTGGTTAACTACGAAACCAATCCAACTGAATGGAAATACCTGGGTGACAAGCCTTGCCTGATCGACTTCTACGCAGATTGGTGTGGTCCCTGCAAGGCTGTAGCCCCCGTTCTGGAAGAGTTGGCCAAGGAATATGACGGACAAATCTACATCTACAAGATCAATACGGATCAGGAACAGGAATTGGCCGGTGCTTTCGGTATTCGCAGTATCCCCAGTCTGCTTTTCGTGCCCATGGAAGGCCAACCCCGCATGAGCATGGGAGCCATGCCCAAGGATCAACTGAAACAAGCCATCGATGAAGTCTTGCTGGTCAAGTAACGTAACTGTTCTGTGATCAGTGTTCATACACGATTCGTTCATTGAAAATAGAGCGGCATCATCCGATTCAAACCGGTGATGCCGCTGCTTTTTTTGTATCTTTGAGGCAAACTTGATCGCTGTGGAAAACGCTCAATTAAGCCATCTTCAGACCCTGTTCACTCAATGGTCCGGTCGTCAACCGGACACCATCACTGCCTTGCCGCCCAGCGGCTCGTATCGATGCTATTGGCGTCTTCAGTCAGGAACGTTCTCAGCTCTGGGTGCCTGGAACGCTGACAAGCGTGAAAACGAAGCCTTTCTATCGTTTACCGCTGCGTTCAGAAGCGCCGGCGTACCCGTACCGGCTATCTATGGCATTGATAAGGACGCTGACTGTTACCTGTTGGAGGACCTGGGATCCGTCATGCTTTTCGACAGGGTTCACGGACACGCCGACGAGATCGCCGTGCACAACCTCTATAAGGCCAGTCTGGAAGGTCTGGTTGAGCTGCAACTCAAAGGCAGGGAGTGTATCGATTTCAGCCGGTGTTACCCCAGGGCTGCCTTTGACCGCGATTCCATGATGTGGGATCTTAATTACTTCAAGTACTACTTTCTCAAGTTGGTGCGCATTCCGTTTGACGAACAAGCCCTGGAGGATGATTTTCGCCGCTTCACCGACTACTTGCTTCAGGAACGCGCTGACTATTTTCTGTTCAGGGATTTCCAGTCGGCCAACATCATGATTAAGGATGAACGTCCCTACTTTATTGATTACCAGGGTGGCCGCCGGGGGGCCTTGCAGTACGACGTGGCCAGTCTGCTGTTTGATGCCAAGGCAAGGTTGTCCAAAGCCGTCCGTCAGGAACTGGTGCATCATTACCTTGATACGTTGGCCAAGCGTCAACCCGTTTTCCGCACTGAATTTCTTCATTTCTACGAAGGCTTTGTGCTGATTCGCCTCATGCAGGCCATGGGGGCTTTCGGCTTCAGGGGCATTGTGGAAAAAAAGCCCGGCTTTATGGAAAGTATCCCACCGGCACTCGGCATGTTTGCCGACTTGCTCGATGACTGGTCTTTGCCGGTTGAGATACCCGAATTGAAGGCTTGCTTCAGCCGTATGCTCACTTCCGATTACCTCCGTCAACTGCTGGCCACGTTGCCGGCCCCAACCGTCACGTCATGAAAGCCGTCGTGTTTGCCGCCGGACTGGGTACCCGTCTTCATCCGCTCACTCAGGATAAGCCCAAAGCCCTGGTTGAGGTGGCTGGGAAAACCATGTTGGAGCACACCCTGACAAAACTCTACCTCGCCGGCATACGAGAGGTGGTGGTCAATGTCCATGCTTTCGCCGACAAGGTAGAGCTGTGGTTGGGCGCCTGGTCAGTGCGTTATCCTGACATGAGCGTGCAAGTCTCCGATGAACGAGGGCTGTTGCTGGAAACCGGCGGTGGGTTGAAAAAGATGCACCCCTGGCTAGAGGGTGGTCCCTTTTTAGTACACAACGTCGATGTGCTATCGGATATCCGGCTCACCGATCTGATGAAGGCCGACACAGCCTACGCCTCCATGGGCAAGACCAACCAGCCGCATTTGGCTACCTTGGCTGTGAGGCAGGCAGCGAGTGATCGTTATTTTTTGTTCAACAAGGACGGATTGTTGTGTGGTTGGGAAAACGTCAGGACGGGCGAACAGAAATTGACGGGCAAGCTGGATGAACCGTTGACCCGCTATGCGTTTACCGGTATTCATATCATTCACCCCTGTTTGTTTGATGGCATGACAGAAACCGGTGTCTTTTCCATCACCGATGTCTACCTTAGGCTGGCCGCCACGCATGCCATTCATCTTTTTGATGTGACGGACAATCATTGGTACGATATAGGTACCCCCGAGCAGCGCCGCACGGCAGAACTGGCTTGGTTACAGCGCCGCTCACGTTGATGAGGCGGGGATTCCTGTGAAGTCTTTTACTCCGCTTTTCGATGGGCAACGGTTGCCGTGGCCTGATAGGTAGGCATAAGCAGCACCTCAGCGATTTGAATATGGGCCGGTGAAGCCGCTGCGAAGTAGACGGTTTCGGCTACGTCATCGCCGGTCAACGGCCTGATACCCTTGTAGAAGTCATCGGCCTTAGCTTTATCACCTCGGTATCGAGTGACGGTAAAGTTGGTTTCCACCATGCCAGGCTTGATGTTGGTAACGCGCAAGGGCGTGTCTACCAAGTCGATGCGTAAACCGTCGGACAAGGCTTTGACAGCAGCTTTGGTGGCGCAATAGATGCTACCACCTGCGTAGGCAGCGTCTCCGGCGATAGAGCCTATGTTGATGATGTGGCCCCGTCCGCGTGCTATCATGCCGGGAACAACCAGCCTTGTCAGGGTCAATAGTCCTTTGATGTTGGTGTCAATCATCACATCCCATTCTTCGGGCTGAGCCTCGTGTTCCTTGTCCACCCCCAACACCAGGCCGGCGTTGTTGATGAGCACGTCGATGGCTTGCCAATCGGGCGGGAGGGAAGACAAGGCCTCAGTGGCCGCCTGCCTGTCTCTGACATCGAAAGGCAAGAGAAATACCTTGATACCATGTTGCTTTTCAAGCGCTGCCTTGAGGCTTTCCAGTTTGGCCTTGTTCCTGCCATTGAGGAGGAGGTTGGAACCTTGGGCAGCGAACTTTCGGGCGCAGCCTTCACCGATACCGCTGCTGGCACCGGTGATGAGTATGAGAGCGTTTTTCATCGTTATGGGCGTTGTCTGTTATACCCGTAAAAGTACGGCATTCTCCTCAAAATTTCACCCTGAAAAACGGTGAAAAACCCTTACTTTGTCTTCAAGAACCGGAATGAACACCAAACAATGTTGAGTCTAAATTTCAAACACCGTCTGACAGCCTGCTTATTGCTGTTTATGACCGTATGCTATCCCCACTTGAAAGCCGAAGACACCCCGGCCTTTCCCGGAGCAGAAGGCTTCGGCCGCTACACCACCGGTGGCAGGGGAGGAGCTGTTTATCATGTAACGTCCCTGGCCGACGATGGCAGCGAAGGGACTTTCCGTTGGGCTATCAATAAAGGCGGGCGTCGCACCATCGTGTTTGACGTGTCCGGTACCATCCGATTGACCAGCGCCTTGCCTCTTTCCAGCGGCAACGTTACCATCGCCGGACAGACAGCACCGGGTGATGGTATCTGCATCGCCGATTACCCCTTCACCATAAACGCGAGCAACGTCATCATCCGCTTTATGCGTTTTCGCCTGGGCAACACCTATGTAGCTTATCACGAGGGTGATGGTTTGGGAGGCATGGATCAGGAAAACGTCATCGTCGACCATTGCTCCGTTAGCTGGAGCATCGACGAATGTTGTTCGGTATACGGCATGAAAAACCTGACCGTGCAATGGTGCCTCATTGCCCAAAGTCTTTACGACGCCGGTCATTCCAAGGGTGCCCACGGTTACGGAGGCAATTGGGGCGGATCGGGAGCCAGCTACCACCACAACCTGCTCTGCCACCATGGCAGCCGTACACCACGCTTGGGTCCCAGGGCCTCCACGCAGACCGATGAACGCATGGACATGCGCAACAATGTGATCTACAATTGGGGTGGATTAGGTTGCTACGGGGGAGAAGGCATGAATGTCAACATCGTCAACAATTACTACAAGCCAGGCCCTGCCACCTTGCAACGCCCGGATTACATCCAATACCGCATCGCAGCACCAGGCATACGAACCACCAGCTATGTCCAATCATCTCCGGCTTTCTTGCCCATGTTGCACGTGTGGGGCAAGTATTATGTTGATGGCAACCATATGAACGGTCACAGTGACGTAACGGCCGACAATTGGACCAAAGGGGTCTATGCTCAGATATCCAATGCAAACAACGATAACCTGTATACACAGGCGACAAAAGATACCATCAGACTGTTGACTCCCCTTGCCTTTTTGCGCACCACCACCCACACGCCTGCGCAAGCTTATGACAAGGTATTGGCCTATGCCGGTGCCTCCCTGTCCCGCGACTGGGTGGACAGCCTGATGGTCTACGATGTAAGAAACGGCAAGGCTTCCAGGACGGGTGGCACCAACGCGCCAGGCATCATCAACAGTCCCGAAGACAACCGACCGGCTGATGCACCCGAAGACTGGACTCCCTGGCCTGTACTCAACACAGGTACGGTACCCGTGGATACGGATAGGGATGGCATCCCTGATGAGTGGGAAACCACCCACGGTCTTAATCCCGCCAATGCAGCCGATGGGGCAACGATGGGTGCAGAGGGTTATACCTGGTTGGAACACTACCTGAACAGCCTGGTGGCCCCCATCATGACTGAGGGGCTCGAAGGAGGCATACCGGCGGGAGAGACCATCAGTACCCCTATACCTACCCACACCAACGTGGTATTATCGCAAGCCACCTACACCGGTGTTGTCGGAGCTACTTCCCCCTGGACCTTCGATGGCGGGTATGCCATATCCAACAACAACGGCAAAACGTACGCCACCGGCAAGGAGCAGGGCATCAAGTTTTCCAGGGATGTCCCTTTTACAGTGACTTTGCCATCCGGCGTCAGGGTGGACAGCCTGCGTCTGGTCGGATACGACAATTATGCAGGTTTCGATGCCTACCTGAGTGAATTGAACGGTGTCAGTTTTGCTTCAACCCAGTACGTTTTTCCCAAGAAAGACGCACTGGGCAATTACACGGTGGCCGCTCACACCATAGCCCTGGATCCCCCTGCCACGGCTTCCTTCGGGCTCAAATTTGGCGGTGAACAAGTGGTAGTTTACCTGGAATTGCTCACCACAAACCCCTCCTCCCTTCAAAAACCAGCAGTAGGCAACGAATCCCTTGGATTGATCAATGTCTACACCCTCGACGGACGTCTGGTCCGCCGCCAAATCCCCTACAAGCAGGCCCTGGAGAGTTTGTATCCTGGTTTTTACCTGGTTGGCCGGCAAAAAGTGCTGATTCAGCCCCGCTAGGTTTATTGTCCTCTGGAACGTTAAAACATTCCGAATTATCACAAACAAGAATCGGATTGCGATAATTCATCATTTTTTTTGCGAAAAATGATTGGATTTATTGCGGGAGTTCAAAAAAGCCGTATCTTTGTCCCGTCAAAACACAGACACATGACAACGTTTACGCTATCCGCCCTATCTATTAATAATGGTATTATTCTGCTAAAGACTGAAACCAGGTAGTAAGACCGTGTGGAAACCGTAAAAAATAACCCTTCTTGCTACCCAGGTGAGAAGGGTTTTTTTTAAGCCATTACCGCAACCAACGACTATAACACCAAAAACATAGCAATCCATGTCCGAGAAAGTTTACATGTTTGACACCACGCTCAGGGACGGCGAACAAGTGCCCGGCTGCCAATTGAATACCGTAGAAAAGATACAAGTGGCCAAGGCCTTGGAAAACCTGGGGGTCGATGTCATTGAGGCCGGTTTCCCCATTTCAAGTCCTGGAGACTTCCACTCTGTGGTTGAGATCAGCAAGGCTGTAACCTGGCCTGTAATCTGTGCCTTGACCCGCTCCGTTCAAAAAGACATCGAAGTGGCTGCCGAAGCCCTCAAGTATGCCAAGCGCGGTCGTATCCACACCGGTATCGGAACCTCCGATTACCACATCAAGTACAAATTCAACTCCAACCAGGACGACATCCTGGAAAGAGCCATCGCCTGTGTGAAGTACGCCCGCAAATTTGTGGACGACGTGGAATTCTACGCCGAAGACGCCGGCCGTACCGACAACGTCTACCTGGCCAAAGTGGTCGAAGCCGTCATCAAGGCGGGCGCCACCGTGGTCAATATCCCAGACACCACCGGCTATTGCCTCCCCAACGTATATGGAGAGAAGATCAAATTTCTGATGGAAAACGTCAGCAACATCGACAAAGCCATCATTTCTACCCATTGCCACAACGACCTGGGCATGGCCACCGCCAACACCATGGCCGGTATTCTCAACGGTGCCAGACAGGTGGAGGTCACCATCAACGGTATCGGTGAACGGGCAGGCAACACAGCCTTGGAAGAAGTGGCCATGATCCTCAAGAGCCACAAGGATTTGCCCTACCAAACCAACATCAACACGCCCTTCATTGTGCCTACCAGCCGCCTGGTGTCCAGTCTGATGAACATGCCGGTACAGCCCNNAACGCATTTGCTCATTCTTCCGGTATCCATCAGGACGGCGTGTTGAAAAACCGTGAAAGCTACGAGATCATGGATCCCAAAGACATTGGTCTTGACGAAAATGCCATTATCCTTACCGCCCGCAGTGGAAGAGCCGCCCTTAAACACCGACTTCAGGTGCTGGGTGTCAATATTGATGGTGATCGTCTGCAGGAAGTCTACGAAGAATTCCTTAAATTAGCCGACCGTAAGAAGGACATCAACGACGAAGACGTCTTGTTGCTGGTAGGTATGGAACGGGCAGAAAACCGCCGCATCAAGCTGGAAAGCCTCCAGGTACTCTCCGGCAAGGGCGTCAAGCCTGTTGCTTCCCTGTGTCTGGATATCGCCGGTGAAAAGTTTGAAGCCACGGCGTCGGGCAATGGCCCCGTCGACGCAGCCATCAAGGCCTTGAAACACATCATCAACCGGGAAATGACCCTCAAGGANNACACATGCAGGTGGAATACGACGGTGTGGTCTATTACGGTTTCTCCGGCAATACCGACATTGTGACAGCCTCGGTGGAGGCCTACGTGGACGCCATTAACAAATTCGTCAAATAATTCAATCTCGTCAACTAATTCAATCGGGCACCAATCAGTCTCCGACCTTACTAATAAACGATCAACCTACAGGTTTTCAATACGCTAACAGTATATGGGTAAAACACTTTTCGACAAAATCTGGGACAAACACGTGGTCACCACGGTGGAAAACGGTCCCACACAACTGTACATCGACAGGCATTATTGCCACGAAGTGACCAGTCCTCAAGCTTTTCAGGGATTGAGAAACAGGAAACTCTCCGTGTTGAGGCCGGCCAATACCTTTTGCATGCCGGACCACAACATCCCCACCCTCAATCAGGAACTCCCCATCTCCGATGTCATTTCCCGCAACCAGGTGGAAACACTCACCAGAAATGCCCAGGAATTTGGAGTGACGCTTTTCGGTCTGGGACACCCCAAGAACGGAGTTATCCACGTCGTCGGCCCGGAAAACGGACTGACACAACCCGGCATGACCATTGTTTGCGGAGACTCCCACACGTCCACCCACGGTGCCATGGGTGCCATCGCTTTCGGTATCGGGACGTCTGAAGTGGAAATGGTCCTGGCTTCCCAATGCATCCTGCAAACCAAGCCCAAACGCATGCGCATCAACGTGGAAGGTTCTTTAAACCCTGCCGTGAGCGCCAAGGACCTGGCCCTCTATTTCATTGCCCAACTCACCACAGGCGGGGCCACCGGTTACTTTGTGGAATATGCCGGCGAGGCTATTCGTAACCTAAGCATGGAGGGGCGGTTTACCCTGTGTAACCTTTCCATTGAGATGGGTGCCAGAGGGGGTATGATAGCCCCTGATGAAACCACGTTCGCCTATCTCAAAGGCAGGGATTACGCTCCCAAGGGGGCCGAATGGGACAAGGCCGTAGCCTATTGGAATACCTTGGTCAGTGATCCTGACGCCGTGTTCGATCAGGAAATCACCTTCCAGGCTGAGGCCATCGAACCCATGGTCACCTATGGTACCAATCCCGGCATGGGCATCGGTGTCACCGGCCGTATCCCCACCATGGACGAAGTAGACGAAGCCGGTCGTATCTCCTTTGAGAAGTCCTTGAATTACATGGGTTTCCAACCAGGCGAACGCCTTCTTGGCAAGCCCATCGACTACGTGTTCCTGGGTAGTTGCACCAATGGTCGCATTGAAGACTTCAGAACCTTCGCCCACTATGTGAAAGGCAAGCAGAAAGATCCCCGCGTGGAGGCCTGGTTGGTACCGGGATCCTGGGCTGTAGAAAAACAGATACGGGAAGAAGGGCTGGTTGATATACTTACCGAAGCCGGTTTTTCCCTGCGTCAGCCCGGTTGTTCTGCCTGCCTGGCCATGAACGAAGACAAGGTGCCTGCCGGCAAGTACGCCGTCTCCACNNCGGCTCGCGCACCATCCTGGCCAGCCCGCTGGTAGCTGCCGCTGCCGCCGTCAACGGATGCATCACCGATCCAAGAACCTGACAATCTCTATGGAACCCACCTTCTCCTTCCCCGTACCCATCCAGGTCCGTTTCAACGACGTCGACATCATGGGGCATGTGTCCAACACCGTGTACCAGAATTATTACGACACTGGTAAGACCACCTACTTCGACCATGTGCTACCCGACCTGGATTACGTCAACATTGGAGTGGTGGGGGCGTCCATCAAGATAGACTACCTGTTGCCCATTTTTATGAAGTACCGTGTCATTGTAGTGACCCGCATCGCTATCCTCGGTACCAAAAGTTTTACGATGGAGCACCGCTTAATCAACCAGGAAACCAACGAAGTCATGTCCACCTGCAGTGCCGTCATCGTTTGTTACGATGTCAAGGCCATGAAAAGCCAGCCCATCCCTTTACACTGGCGCCAGGCTATCATCGACCACGAAGGTTCACAACTCATTATCAAATAACGCACCAACGCAAATAGATCTTATGGAAACGATAACCATTGTCACATCCACCATCGTACCCCTGCCCATTGAAAACGTGGATACCGACCAGATCATACCCGCCCGTTTTCTGAAAGCCACCTCCAAGGAAGGCTTCGGTGACAACCTGTTCAGAGACTGGCGCTACGACAAACAAGACCAACCCATTAAAAGCTTCGTGCTCAATGACCCCACTTACAAGGGTTCCATCCTGGTGGCCGGTAAAAACTTCGGCAGCGGTTCCAGCCGTGAACACGCAGCCTGGGCCGTGGCCGGTTACGGCTTCAAGGTGGTGGTATCGAGTTTTTTCGCCGATATCTTCCGAAACAACGCCCTGAATAACGGCATTTTACCCGTAGTGGTCAGCGAACCTTTCCTGGCATCCATCTTCGATGGTGTCAAGGCTGACCCTTCGCTGACACTGACCGTCAACCTGGCTGGGCAAACCATTACCAATAACGCCACCGGTCAAAGCGAATCGTTCGACATCAATCCCTATAAGAAGAATTGCCTGTTGAATGGCTTCGACGACATCGATTACCTCCTCAGCCAGAAAGCGGCCATCGAAGCCTGGGAAGCCTCTCATAAACCGTTTGAACCCTGATTGCCAAAAACATGGAAAAAAGAGTGTGCGTCGAAATACTAGACACGACCCTCAGGGACGGTGAACAGACCTCAGGGGTCTCGTTTGCCAGCCAGGAGAAGTTGAGCGTCGTCCGCCTGCTGCTGGAGGAATTGCACGTAGACAGGGTGGAAGTGGCGTCAGCCAGGGTTTCCAGCGGGGAGTTCGAAGCGGTGAAACGCATTGCCGCCTGGGCCAACAGCCACGACTTGCTCGACAAGGTGGAAGTCCTGGGCTTTATCGACAAGGGCGTCTCCATCAGCTGGCTGGAAAAAGCCGGGTGTAAGGTGCTCAATCTGCTGTGTAAAGGCTCACTCAAGCACGTGACCGAACAGCTCCGCAAAACCCCGGAACAACACCTCCAGGATATCAAAGAAGAAATCGCGTTGGCCACGACCAAGGGTATCAGCGTCAATGTTTACCTGGAGGACTGGTCCAACGGCATTCAGCATGCCCCGGAGTACGTGTTCTTCCTGATGGACGGTCTGAAAGATCAACCCATTCAGCATTTCATGTTGCCAGACACGCTGGGTATCCTCCATCCGGCCAACACCGCTACGTTCTGCCGGCAGATGGTGGAACGCTACCCCAACCTGACGTTCGACTTCCACGCCCACAACGATTACGACCTGGCCGTGGCCAATGTCCTGGCTGCTGTTAGCGAAGGCATACAAGGGGTGCATGTCACTGTCAATGGGTTGGGTGAACGAGCCGGTAACGCCCCTTTGACCAGTGTGATCGCCGTCCTGCACGACCAATTGGGGATCAAAACCAATGTAAGGGAAGAAAAACTGACCACGGTCAGCAAGATTGTCGAGTCGTATTCGGGCATCCGCATACCGGCCAACAAGCCTGTTATTGGTGACAATGTCTTTACCCAATGTGCCGGCATTCATGCCGATGGGGACGTGAAGAATAACCTATACTTCAACGACCTGCTGCCAGAACGCTTCGGCCGTACCCGGGAGTATGCTCTTGGAAAAACGTCGGGCAAAGCCAGCATTCAGAAAAACCTGGAAGCCCTGGGCATCGAACTCGACGAAGAGGCCATGCGTCTGGTCACCGAACGCATCATTGAGTTGGGTGATAAGAAGGAACAGGTCACCCAGGAAGACCTGCCCTACATCATTTCCGATGTCCTCAAGCAAACCAGCAGTGCCGAATACGTCCGCATCCGCAATTACTCCCTTTCCCTGGCCCAGGGTCTTAAACCCGTGGCCACTGTCATGCTGGAAATCAAGGGAGAAACCTACCAGGAAACGTCTCAGGGCGATGGTCAGTACGACGCTTTCATGAAGTCCCTGCGAAAAATTTATAAAGGGCTGGACCGCACTTTCCCCATGCTGACGGATTACGCGGTAACCATCCCACCCGGTGGGCGGACCGATGCTTTTGTGCAAACCGTCATCACCTGGACGTACAACGGCAAAACCTTCCGTACCACAGGCCTGGATGCCGACCAGACAGAGGCCGCCATCAAGGCCACCCTGAAAATGTTGAATATTATTGAACTATAAGTCATTATGAAGCTGAACATCGCTGTATTGCCAGGGGACGGCATAGGTCCCGAAATCGTAGAAGAAGCCCTCAAGGTAACCAGGGCTGTTTGCCAAAAATTCGGGCACGAACTGCACGAAGAAACCGCTCTGGTAGGTGCCTGTGCCATCGACGCCGTAGGTGATCCTTATCCTGAAGGTACCCACGAACTGTGTATGCGTTCAGACGCTGTCCTCTTTGGGGCCATCGGTTCACCCAAGTACGACAACGATCCCACCGCCAAGGTGCGCCCGGAGCAAGGTCTGCTAGCCATGCGCAAGAAGCTGGGACTATATGCCAACGTCCGTCCTGTTACCGTGTTTCCCTCTCTGGTAGACCGTTCTCCTTTGAAAGCTGAATTGGTCAAGGACGCTGATTTCGTCTGTATCCGTGAACTGACC
>DOBD01000216.1 GCA_003506275.1 Bacteroidales bacterium
TAGTCGATATCCAGTTTGAAATCGGACATGATAGCCAGGTGATCCCACAATTTGTGCTTGAAATCGGGCACATCCCTGAGGTGTGGAAAGAGGTTACCCATGATGCTGATGATGGTTTGGGCGCAGCGGGTGCGTTCCTCCCTGTCTTCAAGGGTGAGGGCATGATCGATCATGCGTTGGATGTTACGCCCGTATTCGGGCAGTCGCAGGTTTTTCAACTGCGTATTGTAATCGAGTTCGTTGACGTCCATGTCAAATTGATTGAGTTAGTGATGGGGAATCAGGTGTTTCTTGACCGTGGCCACGAAGTCCTTGATGTAATAGGGTTCAAAATAAGCCACATCGGCAAAACGGCCTTCCATGAATGCCTGTTCGGCCAATGAAGGCATGTGCTCGGCCAACGGTTCCACATCGGGCAGGAAATGGGCGTTGTCGCCCAGGCCAAGGGTCTCCATCTTAACTGCTCCGTTGCCGACGAAGACGACCGGTCGGGTGCTCAGTTCGGAGGCGAACGTCGTCTCATCCACCACCAAGGCCCTCATGGGCTCAAGGCACTGTCCGTCACTGTCGTACAAGGCCGTATAGACTTCCATGCGTCTGGCATCCAGGACGGGACGGATCAGACAGCCGTTCTCCGTATCGGGTGAGTGCCGGTAGGTGTCGGCCAATAGTTCCAGGGTGGACAACGCGATCAACGGGCACTGCCTGGCGTAGCATACCCCCTTGGCCGCCGATACACCGATACGCAAACCAGTATACGATCCGGGGCCTGCACTGACAGCCACCGCATCCAGCGCCACACCTTGACGCTCTACCACTGCCAACGCCTCATCCAGGTAAGGGCCTATGAGGGTGGCGTGAGCAGGGCCTTCCCGATCGGCCCGGCTGAACAACAGGTGGCCGTCACGGCTGACGGCGATGGAGCAAACCCTGGTCGATGTTTCAAGATGCAAAATCAGTGCCATATGGAGTGTAAAAGTACAAAAAAGGGGGCAAACCAGCCCTGCTGTCGCATAAATAAATTACTTTTGCAGAAAATCGTTCTCTATGCTTTTATCCATGACAGGGTACGGCAAGGCCCTCTGTGAGGTCAATGGCAAAACCCTGACCGTCGAAATCAAGTCACTCAACAGCAAGCAACTGGATGTTTCCTTGCGTACGCCGTCTACGTTCCGCACCCTCGAAATGGATCTGCGCAACGACATTCAACGACGGTTGACCAGGGGAAAAATCGATTGTACCATCTCCCTGGACAACGGCACGGCCGACATCCAGCAACACATTGACAAACAGGTATTCAAGGCATACCTGGACCAGGTAAACCAATCAGCCGCCGCGTTGGGTATCGCTCCTCCCGAAGATCCCTGGAGCTTGTTGATCAGACTGCCGGGTGTCATCACCTCGGAAGAGACAGATGACGACGCCATCGATACGGAAGCCGTCAGGGCAGCCGTCGCCGAAGCCATGGACAGGCTGGTCGATTTTCGCATCCAGGAAGGCGCCATGTTGACCGGTGTTTTTGAGGAAAAACTCAGCAACATCGAACAACAGCTCGAAACCATCAAGCAGTACGAAGGCGAGCGTCTGGACAGTCTGAAAGCCCGAATCACCGAATCACTGGAAGCGTTGGGCTCACCTGATTTCGACAAAAACCGCTTTGAACAGGAACTGATANNGAAGCTGGGCTTCATCGCCCAGGAAATCGGACGCGAGATCAACACCCTGGGTTCCAAGTCCAACCACACCCTCATGCAACAGACGGTCGTCTGCATGAAGGACGAACTCGAACAAATCAAGGAACAGGTCTTAAACGTACTTTGACATGCAGGAAGGCAAGCTTGTCCTCTTTTCCGCACCTTCAGGCACAGGCAAAACCACGTTGGTCCGCTGGCTCCTGGAACAGCCTCTGAACCTGCGTTTTTCCGTGTCGGCTACCAGCCGTCCTCCCCGCCCCAACGAGGTGCACGGGATCGATTACTTCTTTCTCAGTCCTGAAGCCTTCAGGGAGCACATTGAAGCAGGAGCGTTTCTGGAATGGGAAGAAGTCTACACCGACAAATACTACGGCACCCTGCGGAGCGAGGTGGAACGCATGTTGGCCCAAGGCCGCAACGTCTTGCTTGATGTGGACGTCAAGGGCGGAATCGCCATCAAACGACTGTATGGACCCAAAGCGCTGGCCGTCTTTGTGCAACCCCCCAGCATCGAGGTACTCAGGCAACGGCTGGAAAACAGGGGCACCGACAGTCAGGCCATCATCGACGAACGGGTAAAAAAAGCCGCCTGGGAATTGTCCTTCGCCAAGGATTTTGACACGGTCATCATCAACAACGACTTGGAAACGGCCAAGGCCGATTGCCTGGCCACCGTCAGCGCCTTTTTGGAAGAGGCCGCCAACCGCCCATGAACACGACACTCCGCACCGGTTATTTCGGCGGTTCCTTCAATCCCATCCACGAAGGGCACATCCGACTGGCCAACCGCGCTTGTCAACTGGGCTTGGTCGACGAGGTCTGGTTTGTGGTCAGCCCCAGAAATCCCTTGAAGCCTACGGCAGACCCAGACGACGCGCAGGCCAGACTAGCCGCCGTTCGTGACGCATTGGCTCCCTACCCCCACCTGAAGGCCACTGATTTCGAAATCGACAAGCCCTTGCCGTCGTACACGGCCGACAACCTCAATCTGGCTGCCCGGCTGTATCCGAACCGCACCTTTGTACTGATCATCGGCGGTGACAACCTGGATGACTTTACCCGCTGGAAAGACTACGAACAGTTGCTCAGGGACTACGACATACTGGTGTACCCCAGGCCGGGTGCCAGCAATACCATCCCACAGGGTTGGCACCGGGTCACACTGCTCGATGGCCCCCTGATGACCATCTCTTCCACCGAAATCCGGCAGAAAAATACCCCTAAACGCCCGTGAAATCCCTCCTTCACTTCATCAAAAACTGGTCCCTCCCACTGGCCATGATTACCGGGGTGGTGTTCTACCGTTTTTTCGACAAGCTATCTCCTGTCATACCCAGCCTGATTTTCATCATGCTCCTGCTGACTTTCAGCAAACTCAGTCCCCGCAAAGTCAGGTTCAGCCCCTTGCATGGTTGGTTGGTGCTTATACAGACCGTTGGGAGCGTGGGCGTTTACCTACTCCTGGTGGGTTGGGACAAAACAGTGGCGGAAAGCGCCCTGATCTGCGTTCTGGCCCCTACGGCGACCTCGGCCGCCGTCGTGACCGGTATGCTGGGAGGGAGTGTGGCTGCCTTGACCACGTACACCCTGATCTGCAACCTGGTGGTGGCCGTCATGGCCCCGTTGACCTTCTCCTTGATCGGTCCCGTCGGTGATGCCACTTTTTGGACATCGTTTGGGCAAATCAGCCTCAAAGTATTACCGTTGCTGGTCCTACCGTTGGCCGTAGCCTGGTCATTGCAGCGGTGGTTGCCAGGTGTCAACCGTCGCATCACCAGTCTCCATGGTATGGCTTTTTACCTTTGGACAATAGCCTTGATCATCGTAACGGCCCGCACTGTCAGTTTCCTGGTAAACCAGGAGAACCTCAACATCGGTATGACAGTGCTCATTGCCTTGGTATCCCTGCTTATCTGCGCCCTCCAATTCTTTGTCGGCAAACGCCTGGGTAGACGCTACAAAAAGACCATTGCCGGTGGGCAAGCCCTGGGTCAAAAAAACACGGTCCTGGCTATTTGGATGGCTCAAAGCTTTCTGAATCCTCTTTCCTCGTTGGGTCCGGCCGCGTATGTGCTTTGGCAGAATGCCTTCAACTCCTGGCAACTGTACCGACGACGGAAAACTCAAGCGTGATGATACGGTTCGCCTTTAAGGATGGTCATGGCCCTGTATACCTGCTCGATGAACAAGATTCTGACCATCTGATGGGTTAACGTCAACGCTGACAATGACAGCCGTTCAGACACCGTGTCGTATACGGCCGGAGAAAAACCGTAAGGACCACCCACCACGAACACCAGGTTGCGCACGCCTGCGTTCATTTTCTTTTGCAAGCGGTCGGCAAAGCCCTCGGAAGTAAGCGTCATGCCTTTTTCATCGAGCAACACCATGGCGTCTCCCGGTTTGATCCAGCCCAAAATGGCTTGACCTTCTTTCTCTTTCACCTGATCCTCCGTCAGGTTTTTGGCTGTCTTGATGGTCGGAATCACCACCAGTTCAAAGGGCAGGTAATGCTTGATCCTGGCTTCGTACAATGAGATAGCCGTTTGAACCCAGGTGTCCGTGGTCTTACCCACAACCAATAGAATAATTTTCATGCTGTCGGTTTAGTGAACGAATGTAGTAAAAAATGGTTACTTTTGTAAGGATAACACTCTATTATGCGACCCGATTTAATCCCCTTTTTGGAACGTGCCTTTGCCGAAGACATCGGTGAC
>DOBD01000069.1:0-5501 GCA_003506275.1 Bacteroidales bacterium
GCGTTGGCAATGATCGTCGGCGCAGACATCGAAGCGGTCGTGGTCTTCCCTGTCGTACCAGCGAATACGGGTGGTCGCATTGTCAACCATGCCATCAGTGGCGTTTGACTGCTTCCCCTTTTGTTGGAGTTGGGCCAGCAGCCAGCTGCGTGAAATAACCGCATGGGCTTTTAGCAGGGCGGCAGAGGCGTTGGCGCTCATTTCCGACGAAATCACACTGGTCAGGTAGGCTTCCAGAGGAACCCGATTGACGGCTGTTAAGGCTTGCTCGTCTGTCAGAATGATCAGGCTGCCCTCAAAGACTTGTTTTTCCGTGCGTTCCCAATGAAAACCGATTCCGATACGGACGTTTTCGAGTTCAAACACGTCACCCGTCTCAATAGGGTCAAAACGTAGGGATTCATAGGCTTGACCATCAAACAGGATCAATCCCGACTGGTGGGTCAGGGTATGGGTTCCCCGGACTGTGAATGATAACGTTGGGGCGGTGTGCTGATCTGCTTCTGCCGGTTGACCGTTCAAGGTATACGGTTGGGGAAAATACACGCCAATGGAAACACCGGTTACGATACCGACATCGATAGTGGGCTCTTGTTCCAGGGTTAACCGAGGGGTCAAGGCGGCCACGTCATCATCCGACCAGGCCACATCGAAGTATATGGTTTTCACGTCTTCGGCTGTCAGGTTGAGCAGGTCTTCTTCGCGGGTGACCACCAACAAGCCGCACATTTCCACGGCGGCTGGACTGATGAGCCGTTGTCGGTGGTCTGTCGCGTTGTAACAGGACGGCCTGTGGGCTTTTCGGGGAAATAATACCAATTGCCAATGGCCGTTCTCGTACCAGCCCACCAGGTTGACCATGGATGCGTCTTCCAATTGATCCAGTAATTGATTGATCCACATGGCAAGTTGTTCCCTGTCAACGCCTTGCAACAACCAACCACTCCTCAGGAGGCCAGTCAGTCGACTCACCGTCAAGGTGTTTTCCCGGTGAATCGGCTGGCTGTGTGTGGCCTGCCATTGACCAACAGTGGAGGGGAGGGGTAGTTGCCCCTTGATGACGGCTTGAAAATGCAGGTGATCCGGAGCCGAGGCTCCACACCGTGGTCCGTTGTAAAAAACCACGCTGTCATCCAACTGTTTGGCCAATTGTAAAAAATCCGTCAAATAGGGCCGCAAGTCCTGAGGGATGTGGGGACCAATCAAGGTGTAATGCCTGGATAGGACAGGAAACGGATTGACCAGTAGTTTGAAGTTAGGTGTGTCTGGCAGCGCCATGCTTTGCTGTTCGGTCGGCCTGTTGGCGTCGCAGAGAAAGCAGGGCCTTGCCTTAATGGCTTGCGGACTGATGTTGGCCGTGGTGGAAGCCTTGCGGCCAGGATTGAACTGGACGCATACTGACACACCGTCGACCTGGAGGGTTCGGGTGACAATGCCTGTCAATTGGTGGTAATTGGTGGCAGCCAGCGGCCAGTTGTCAAGTTGAGCCAGGAAAAATCGGGCCTGAGGGGACATCATCAGCGTCGGCTTCGCAACAGGTTTTCCACAACGTCGGCTGTGATGCATTGGTGTTCACCGAGCACCCAACCTCTTTCTCTAAGCCTGTTTGCAATTTTACCGGGCACCTCTTCGCCTAAACCATAGTCGCTGAGCCTGGTGCCCACTCCCATGCGGTTGAAAAAGGCTTCGATGGCATCGATGGTGGCTTTTGCCCTTTCTTCACGGTTTCCTTCCGTGAGGTTGAACACCCGTTCCCCAAGTTGAATCAGCTTATCCGTTTTGTGTTCGAATTGGGTGTGGAGTACGCCAGGTAAGACAATGGCCAGTGTTTGAGCATGATCCAGGCCGTAGAACGCTGTTAATTCATGCCCAATCTGGTGGGTGGCCCAGTCTTCGGGCACTCCTTGACCTATCCAGCCATTCAAGGCCCAGGTTGACGCCCACATCAGGTTGGCTCTCACATCATAATCTTCCGGTTTTCTCAACGCTTGTTCTCCAAGGTCAACCAGAATCTTGAGGAGGCTTTCGGCAAAACGATCCTGCACCTGGGCGTTGACCGGAAAGGTTAGGTATTGTTCGGTGGTATGAACAAACGTGTCGACCACACCGTTGGCTACTTGCCTGATGGGCAAGGAATAAGTGACCACGGGGTCAAGTATGGAAAACCTGGGGTAAACGAGTGGGGTTCTGAAGGCGCGCTTTTCTTGAATGGCCGTATAGGAGATGACGGCTCTGTCGTTCATTTCCGATCCGGTGGCCGGCAGGGTCAGGATGGTGCCCAGGGGAAGGGCTTTTTCTGGGTACGTACCCTTGGACAGGATATCCCAGGGATCACCTTCAGCTTGACTGCCTAATGCCATGAACTTGGCCGCATCGATGACCGAGCCGCCGCCGGCAGCCAGGATGAAGTCAATGCCTTCTTGTTTGATGAGTTCGATTGCTTGTAGGCTAGTCTCGTATGTAGGGTTGGCCTCAATGCCTGAAAACTCATAAAGCGTGTGGTGCTTGAGTGCTTCAGTGACTTGCTGGTAGACACCATTGGCCTTAATGCTACCACCTCCATAAACCAAAAGCACCTTGGCCTGTACAGGGATTTCATCGGTGAGTTGGGCGATGGTACGTTTCCCAAAAATAATCTTGACGGGATTGAAGAAGCTGAAGTTGTTCATCGTCGTGGGTGTTAAGGGTCAATTATTGGTTGATCAGAAATAACAGTTGTTGCGTCATGATCGTTTTTTCTCAGCGTTCATGCGTTGCCTGGCCACTAACTCGATGCTTCTGAGCTGGTCTTTGTAGTGGTTGAAGGCATTGAGTTTTTGGTGGTCGATGGCGGCATCCGTGTTGTCCTCCCAACGTCGACATAGATAGAGGACCTCGTAAATGCGGCCAATTTTCCAGCGTCTGGAAAGGCGCAATCCCAAGGCGTAGTCTTCTCCGTAACTGGTGTTGGGGATACCGATGGCTCTCAATGTCGGGGTATGAAAGGCGCGGGGGGCGCCCAATCCATTGATACGCAGTGCGTTGTTGTGGCCGTTCTCTGGTGTCCATTCCTTATGATCGATGATGCCGGGTGGAATGGTCTCCAGTTGAAAATTACACATGCGGTAGCTTCCCACCAGCATGGCACACCGTTGGGTGTAAAAGGCGTTGACGATGGTCGCCAGGGTCTGGTTGTTGCTGTACACGTCGTCACTGTCCAGTTGTACAGCAAAGCGTCCACATGCTTGATGGTTGATACCGGCCTGCCAACAGCCGCCTATGCCCAAGTCGTTTCTTGCTGGAATAAGGTGTACGATGCGGGGATCTTTTTGGGCTCTATCGGCAATCAGGGCTGTGGTGCCATCGGTCGAATGGTTGTCAATGACAATCAAGTTGAACGGGAAGGAGGCCTCTTGGCTCAACACGGAGTCGATGGCGTCTGCGATGGTGCGTATCCTGTTTCTGACGGGTATGATGACACTGGCTTCGACCGAAAAGGCGTCGCCCTCGAAGTCCGGACAATCGGTGATGGGGGGTAACCAGGCNNATTTTTGGGATCCACGTAAGCGAATTGCCTGGTTTCCTGGTTACTGGTATTGGTCTCATCGTGGGTGTAGAGGTATTCGTTCAGGTGGACAATGGGCCCGCTTCTGGATAGAGCCAGCCTGAGATCGTACAAGGCGGCAGCTTGCAGGTGAGGCGTCAACCCGTGCATGAGCGCTTTGGCGGTGGCTGTTCGAACGAGCATGAGCGGCCCGAAGTCGAAATCATCCCTTAGACTCCCTACCTGGTAATCATTGAGCGGGTGGGGTTTCAATGTCTGGTTCTCCCGTTTGTAGTAATCAGCGTACAACAGGACAGCCCCCGTATCGTCTGCTACCTGCATCATGCGTTCCAAAGCGTAGGCTCCGGGTTCCGGGAGCCATGGGCTGGTACTGAGCAGAAAATAGGGTTGATCGGCCGCTTCAATGATGGCTTTCAGTCCTTCACTGGTAAAGGGAATTGACTGTTCTGCAACGATCCAAGGGTTGTTTATATCGGTTTTGGAGGTTGCCCTGGCGGTGTGAAAGACGGTCAGTGGATGCATGGAATGGGTTTTAAACACAAAAATACGCCTTTTGTCCTTTCAAATCTACGTTTTTTTTACCGTTGCGCCAATCAATTTACAGTTAGCCTGATTATCATGGGGTAAGCGATTGATGGTGATTGGAAGAGAATATGGTATCTTTGTGCGACACGAAGGAAAGCGTATTCATGGAGGAACGTGCTACCAATACGACTGCGGTACCCTTGATGTCAGGTACTGGTTCTGTGTCAGGCCCCATACGACTAGACACCATTGAGGTGATTGGTTTCGATGCCGATGACACCTTATGGGAAAATGCCCGTTATTTCGTGGCCGTCGAGGATGCGTTTTGCTCCTTGATGGCCCCCTATATGAACCCGGAGTCGGTACGGTCCTTATTATATAAGGTAGAACAGCGAAATATGCCTTGGTATGGGTACGGTGTGATGGCCTACACCTTGTCGCTGATTGAAGCGGCCATTGAAGGTAGTCATGGTTTAGTGCCAGCTGATGACATACACCGATTGTTGGAGTTGGGCCGTGGTATGCTTCAACAGCCTGTAGCCCTGTTGCCTGGAGTCACAGCCGTGTTGCCCAGGGTCGCAGCGGTCAAACGCTTGGTGGTGGTGACCAAGGGGGATTTGTTGGATCAGGAGCGTAAACTCAAAGCTTCCGGTTTGCTACCCTATTTCCACCACATCGAGATCGTGACTGAAAAGAAAGTATCCAATTATGGGCGATTGCTGGACACCTTGTCCATACGACCAGAGGCGTTTCTCATGGTCGGCAATTCCTTACGATCGGATATTCTCCCAGTGCTGTCGCTTGGCTGCCACGCCATCCACATTCCTCAGCCCGACGTATGGGCTCACGAGCACGCCGATATTCCTGAATCGGATTATTTGACAGTGGCATCCATGGAAGACCTTCCTGGGGTGTTGGGGTTGGATTAAGGCATTACACCTGGCGTTTTTTTGTGTTGTTGGTTGCAGCTGGTTGATCTGGTTTCAATTTTATGGACTCTATCTGCCTGATAATAAGGCTAGATAGTTTTTTTTATGTTTTTCAGCATAAAAAAATGATAGAAATAGTTGGATGCTGTGGAAAAAGGCTCTACTTTTGCACCCGCTTTGAGCGCAAAGCATACGGACAACGCTTCACAGGAAGCCTACTTTTTTGCAGAAAATTTATCTTCAAAAGGTTTGTGGATTGGAAAACTTGACGTATCTTTGTAACCCTTTCGCTTTATTGAGGCCGAGTCTGTTGAAGTCTCGGTTCTTTTTCGAGAAAAGGACGCTTTCAAGCGTACANNATCGCTCTTTGGAATAGTGAGATACAAGTAGTACAAGAACAAGAGATTTTGGGTAAAAATCGAACCGTCAAGAAATAAAAGACGACCCTGCAAGCTAAGGACAAAACAAAACTTATACAAGGAAGAGTTTGATCCTGGCTCAGG
>DOBD01000069.1:5548-5740 GCA_003506275.1 Bacteroidales bacterium
TGAGTAACACGTATGCAACCTACCCATGACAGTGGAATAACCCGTCGAAAGGCGGACTAATACCGCATAATAACGAGATACCGCATGGTATTTTGTTCAAAGATTTATCGGTCATGGATGGGCATGCGTTCCATTAGGTAGTTGGCGGGGCAACGGCCCACCAAGCCATCGATGGATAGGGGTTCTGAGAGG
>DOBD01000296.1:0-890 GCA_003506275.1 Bacteroidales bacterium
GATGAACGGGTATGGTTAAGGGATTATAGTACTTGGAGGCCGAGTCGGGATAGCTGATGGCGTAGGCCTTGCCTTCCTTGTTACTCAAGCTGTCACTACGTATCCAGGTGTTGTGTGCCTTAAGATCATAATAACTGATTCCCAGTGCGGTAGCCAGGTCAACCCAGTTAGCCACAGGACCAGTCACCACCGTGTCCTTCAAAGCCAGGGGGGCATACAATTGCTCCCGTTTCAGATAAAACTGGTAGTGGCGTGGGTGTTCCATGAATGTTTTACAGGCCAAAATACGGAAGACGTAGCGTTGCGTTTCTTCGACCAACCAAAGGTCAAGCGCATTGCCTGCCTTTTGACGATCCAGCTCACGGGTAACCCTGGCATACCCCGTGTTGTACGAAGCCGCGGCTGAAGCCCAGTTGCCGTACAGGGAAAACGCATAATTGAGGTATCTGCAGGCGGCCTCCGTCGCTTTGACTACGTTGTAACGTTCATCCACCTGTTCATTGACCTCCAGGCCATATTGGCGTGCCGTCTCGGGCATAAACTGCCACATGCCGGCGGCCTTGGCCGATGAGATGGCTTTAGGATCCAGGTGGCTTTCGATACAGGCCAGGTATTTCAAGTCNNGACAGGAAAAAACCGATTGGCGCGTTTGAGCAAAATCAAACTGGAAGAATGCATGTACATCATGGCCATGAGTTCCCTGTCAAAGCGCTCCCTCAGGTCATATCGCCTCAAGTCAATGGTTTGTCCACCAAACGTCACAGACGTGGGAATATCAGGAGCGACCGTACCATCATGCAGGACAATGGTGGTGGTCGTGTGGCCTTGACCAGTCTGTTTATCCATGGGTGCTTCCTGAAGCGTCGTTTTCGATGCACGCTTGAAAGGCC
>DOBD01000296.1:915-2936 GCA_003506275.1 Bacteroidales bacterium
GATCACTGTCAACAAGGTCATCTGTTTTTTCATAGACTGCTATTCCAATAAATTAATGTCGCCGGACTTCTTATACACAATACCATCAGCCCCCTTCGCTTCTATCATGTAGTAGTACACGCCAGGGCTCACAGCTTTGCCTTTGTAGGTGCCGTTCCAACCGATAGCCGGGTCAGACCATTGAAAGAGTACGTTGCCCCAACGATTGACAATGACCCCTTTGAATGAAACAATGGATTTGTAGGCCACCCTGAATTCATCGTTATCACCCGGAGAAGAACGGGGTGTGAAAAAGTTGGGACAATCCAACATGGATTCGTACACTTGTGGCGTGAATTCGGCTGAATCCATGCACTGGTTGTTGCTGACATAGAGCTTGACCGTGTACTGGCCACTTTCCTTGAACGTATAGGTCAGTTCCTCATCCGTGAAACGCGCATACGAGGTTGTTTCTCCAGGTTTGTAGATCAGCCATTCCACCAGGTTGACGGCTGCGCTGGGGTGGCTGCTGAAGGTCACCGTCAGGGGGGCGGAGCCTGTCAGATCACCCGTGGAGGTACCGTTTTCATTGGGTACGTCTCTCAGGTCAACGGTTGCTTTGGCGTTTGCCTTGACAGCCAAGGCCTTGTAAGTAGGCAGTACGAGGGTCTCTTCTGCCTCAAACCATCGTCCGTATTGATCGCCCGTCAGGTGAAATTCCGTATCACACAAAGGCGCATTGACAGACCAGTTTACTCCCATCGTGGTGAAGGAGGCTGACTGAGGCTGACTGACGTAATTCTCCGTGGCATCCTGCCAGGTTTCTGTCGTCCAAGTCAAGCGATGTTCCCTCTCCAGGACACGTCTGAGTCCGGAAACCGTGTAATAGACCTGATCACCCCCGTCGGCCAGTGCCTGAAGGACCACCTCGGTACAGGCACTGCCTTCCGATTGAACGGTCAGGCTGCGGTAACCCACCGGTTTCCAGGCTACCACATAGGTATAATGGCGTTCGCCCGTCGCGTTTGACACAAAATAGCCGGCATCCGTATTAACCGTTCCCAATTGAGTGTATTGTCCGGTTGTGCTGATTAAGGCGGGGTCGACCGGTGTAGCCGCATCCGGGTCTTTATCATAGGAGTACCAGGTCCATGCAGTCGGTTGATCGGTTTCATACTGTAAGGTCAAGCCCTGGCTGCCGTTGGACACAAAGACGTGCTCCAGACCGGTCGAAGCCGGTGGGGTGACAACATAAGGGGCATTCCCTGTGCCACCGGTCGCGGTGAAGGCGGCCTTGCTGGCAGTAACGACCAGGAAAAGCATCAGAAGGCTTGTAAAATAGCGGTTCATGGGCTTTGTACGCGTCAAAAAACACCCAAAGATACGGTTTCTTCCTGAAAATTCCCGTACATTTGTTGATTCATAACCGCATGTATGATGGCATTCAACCTCAAAAAAATCGGACTAGTCTGTTTGATGGGCTGCCTCTTGCTGGGATCAGCAGGAGCCACCGACGTAGACCTTCCCGTAGTTGAATTGTTCGGCAAGAACTACTACCGGTATGAGGTCAAGAAAAAAGAAACCCTCTTTTCCCTATGCCGCCGCTTCAACATCACTCAGGATGAGTTGAGGCGTGCCAATCCCTCCCTGTCCAATGGGTTGAAAGCCGGCCAGATACTACTCATACCGTTTGATAAAAAGGCTGTTACAGATGGGCAGGCTGTCACCGGTGATCAACCTGTAACCGGGAACAATACGGAGAACGACACAGCGAATTACACAGCGAACAATCCACCAATCGAAACGTCAGACGACGAGGTGACCGATCTCTCCATACACTACGATGCCGGTGATTTGCCACGCATAACCTTGTTGCTACCGTTTGAAGAACAGGCAACCACGGCGATCAACGAGCGTTTCGTCGAGTTTTATGAAGGCTTTCTTATGGCGGTCGACTCGTTGAAATCGCTGGGGCTTTCATTTGAAGTGCAAGCCCTTCATGTGGGAACGGGCACCCAAAAATTGGAGGCACTCATGGATGC
>DOBD01000296.1:2954-8540 GCA_003506275.1 Bacteroidales bacterium
CAAATAGCCTTACTATCCAGTTGGGCCAGACGTTCACGTAAACCAACCATCTTGCCCTTTAGCTCAAGGATACCTGAAATGGCCTCCAATAATTACCTCTACCAGCCCTTGACCAGTCAGGAAAAGATGCAGGAACGATTGGCCGCCTATATGTCCATCCGATTTGCAGGCTCCAACTATGTGCTGCTGAAAAAAGAAGGCGTTTCTACCGCCGATGACACTTCGTTGTCCGAAGCCTTGAAAGCCCTGTTCAATCAACGAGGCACCAACTACCAGGAACGCTNNGTGCCCGATGAGACGCTGGACGAACTGGTGACGTCCCTGTCTGATACCTACGAAAACGTGATCGTACCCTACGACATGAGTCTTAACGAAGCCACCCGCTTTGTCACCCATTTGGTAGCAGCCGCATCCAAACAACCGGGCAAAACCATTACCCTGATCGGATACCCCGAATGGCAAGCCATGAGCCGTCGTAACCTACCGTTGCTCAATCAACTAAACACCTTCGTTTTTTCCAGTTTCTATGCCGACTTTCAACAGGAGGTAGTCAGGTCTTTTCAGGTAAACTTCAACCAAACCTTTGGCAAGGGTCTGTTGAATACCTTCCCCAAATACGGCATGATGGGATACGACCTGGCTGCTTATTTCATACCACGCATGGTGGCAGAAAAGACAGGTGCTCAACCCGTTAAAGGCCCCACTCACCTACAGCACGCCTACGGATTCAGACCGGAAACGTCCGGCAGTGGTGCCTATAATCAGATGTTCTNNATAACCAGGTGTTCTTTTTCATCCATTACACCAGGGAAAACCGGGTGGACGTCACACTGCTTCGTTAAGATGTTTTATTCCATGCCGCTCAGAAAGAACGTTTTACTTCTCTTGCTCCTGATGACAGTGTCCGTCGCACAGGCGCAATACAACACAAAAAGTGAATGGTATGTCGGCGTGACAGGCGGCGCCTCGCTTTCCAACATCACCTTGGTTCCAAAATTAGTGGATAAGGCGTTTACAGTTGGCAATAACGGCGGTGTCAGCGTCCGTTACATCAGTGAGCCGCATTTTGGCCTGCAGGCTGAACTTAATGTGCTGGAGGCTGGCTGGAAAGAAGATGAAGAAGGGCATGGACTTTCCACCAGTTATGAACGCAACCTTCGTTTGGTCGATTTCCCGTTTTTACTCCATGCTTACACGGGCGATCAACTCTTCAGAGGTGTACTAAATGTGGGACCCAGGTTCAGCTACCTGTTGTCATCATCAGAAACGCTGGTTGCGGGCTCTACCCCACTCCTACATCACGGAAAGCCGGTGGATCATCCTTTCCAATACGGCATCGTAGGTGGTGGCGGTTTTGAATTACACGTCAAACGGCTGGTCATTGGCCTGGAAGGGCGGTACACCTACTATATGTCCAACCTTTTCAACGATGCCGTCAGTGATGACTTCAACACGTCCGGCCTTCAGGTTGTGACCGTCAACGCTTATCTTCAACTCCGTTTGTTTTAATAATCAAGTGCCTCAAAAGCATGAGCTTTCGAGGCACCCCTATGTAAGAATCGTTCAAACTTGATTGATCAGCGCAATCTGTCCAGCGAGGCCAGCAAAGCGACGTCCTTGGCTATCGCTTTTATGGCCAGGAGATTGAACAACAAGGCCACCAAGGGTAATGCCACCGATAAGGCCGGTGAAAAATCCACGTCTGAGCCTCGTTGAATCGTAAAGTAAAAGAGGAAGTAGGCTACGTAGAACAGTACGAGAACAAAACCATTGACCATGCACAGTGTGGTTTGCCTGGACCGCATTTTATACAGGAAGATGGTCACCAAAGCTACCAGTGACGACAACACGGCCAGAGCACCCATCACCCAAACAGGAAAGTTACTTGCGAGGGCATCGACTGTGCTGGTTGCCGTAAAGGCCGAATAGGTGACAACCAATCCATCGCCTGACAGTACACCCAACGGCAAAACAGCCACAGCCACCATGGCGGCAGCGACCAACAGCAGGTAGAGGCTTTGGATACGCTGGATCATACTTACTTCTTGAGCGTTGCCTTAGCCGGATTTTTGTGGTATACCTTGCCTTCCACAAACTCTTGTGTAGCGATCAACGTTGGTTTAGGCAGTTTTTCATAAAACCGGGAAATCTCAATCTGTTCACGGTTTTCAAACACTTCTTCCAGGTTGTCGGTATAGGAGGCAAATTCCTGCAACTTCTTGTCGAGTTCGGATTTCATTTCCACGCTGATCTGGTTGGAGCGCTTGGCAATGACCTTGACAGTTTCGTAGATATTGCCGGTATCCTCGGTCAACAGGTTCAAATCACGGGTCACCGTGGAGTTGGGAATGGTCGATTTCTTGTAGTCCATTGTATTAATCGTTGATGATTTTCTTAGCAGCTTTCAGGATGTTCTCTGCCTCCTTGAGGTGTTTGCCATCCGGAAATTCGTTGATATAGGCGTAGTATTCGTCAATGGTGGCCCTGTAACGCTCCACGACGAGCGTGGGAACACTTTGGGTAGCCAATACATACCGGGATTTCAACACCAGGAAGGCCAGCTCTTCCCTGTATTGGGAAACCGGGAAGTCCATCAAGGCGTTGTTGGCTGTCACAATACACGATTCGTAGTTATTGTAACCCATATAGTTGCCTAAGTTGAAATACAACCGGCTGTTCAATAATTGCTTGTAGGCCAGTTTTTCCTGAAGTTCTTCCAGCATGGCCGTGACTTCCTCGCGTCGGTCGCTGTCGGGGTAATAATCCAAAAAGACGTTCAACAAACGAATGGCCTTGTACGTCTCATCCTGGGTCAACCTGGGATCGGGTGAATTCAGGTAAGCAGCCCTACCCGACAGAAAGCGGCACTCTTCGGTAAAGGTGCCTCTCGGATAGGTCTTGGTATAGGTGTCAAAGTAGTGTTCTGCGGTGATATAGTCCTTCCGGTTGAAATAACTGTTGGCCAACATGAACAAGGTTTGTTCAGCCCTGTCTGTTCCTTTGTGGATGGCCTGGAGTTCTTCCAGCAATTCAATGACCCGCTGATACTTGCGTTGTTCGTAGAATTCATTGGCCTTGTTCCACTTCAATTCATAGTCTGTGCTTTTGAGCAAATTCTGGTAATCCGAGCAGGACACCATAACGGCTCCAAGCAGGAGGATGAGTAGAAAACGTGACTTCATGCGGTTGAATTGATGCGTTGCCAAGTCTGAAAAAGACGCACAAAGGTAGCATTTCCCTTCCATTTGGCGAAAAGAAACAAGCAAATTTAACGGAATTACACAGATTTACAGGTCAATGGCCTGACTGTGACGGTCAGGCTGTTAAAAATCGTAGAGTTCACTGGCCTTGGCCAATTGCAGGTTGGAACGTTGTAACACCTCTATGCAATGAGTGATGTTGCCTGGCTTGATCACTACCCTGGCCAGGTCGTCCTTCCAGGCAAAAGCGTACATGTAGTCGATGGCTACGTTGTTTTCAGCCAACAAGATCAAGGCTTCCGACAACGTGCCAGGCGTGTTGGGGACAAACAGGCAGACCACGTCGCTCAACGTGACCGTGAACCCCTTGGCTGTCAACAAGTCTTTGGCCTTTTCAGGTTCCGAAAGGATCACCCTTAGTATCCCGAAATCCGAGGAATCGGCCAGGCTAAAGGCCGACAAATTAATTCCGGCATGACCCAGCAGTTGCGTCACCCCGGTCAGACTTCCTGTCCGGTTTTCAAGAAAGATGGATAACTGCTTGATTATCATAGTTTAGCGTATTAATGGTACAGGTTGCGATTGTCTGTTACTCGTTTGGCTTTGCCCATGGAACGCTCAATGGAACGAGGTTCCACCAGTTTGACGTGAGCGTGGATGCCTACTACGCTGGCGATGCGTGCCTCAATGCGTTTGCCCAGTTTCAACATGGAAGTCATATCATCGGTGAAACTTTCGGGTCTGACTTCCACGTGCACATCAAAGGTATCCGTGTTGTTCTGACGGTCCACATACAGGTGGTAATGCGGCGCTGTCTCACCAAATTCCAGCAGGACACTCTCGATTTGAGAAGGAAAAACGTTGACACCCCTGATGATGAGCATGTCGTCACTACGCCCCATTATCTTGTTCATGCGCACACTACGTCGGCCACAGCTACATTCCTCGTACATCAGGCTGGTCAAATCTTTGGTGCGGTAACGAATCACCGGCATGCCTTCCTTGGTAATGGTGGTGAACACCAACTCTCCCACCTTGCCCGGTTCAACGGGTTGGAGGGTTACCGGATCCACGATTTCCGGAAAAAAGTGATCCTCGTTCACGTGCATACCATGCTGTGCCTCACAGTCATAAGCGACTCCAGGCCCGATGACTTCGGTCAAGCCAAAAATATCAAAGGCTTTGAGGTGCAACTTATCCTCGATTTCCCGGCGCATCTCTTCCGTCCATGGCTCGGCACCGAAAAAACCGCACTTGAGTTTGAGTTTGTCCTGTGCCCCCATCTCATGGATGGCCTCAGCCAGGTATAAGGCGTAGGAAGGGGTACAACATAGCGCCGTGGAACCAAAATCCGTCATGAGTTGTACCTGCTTTTCCGTGTTGCCCGAAGAAATGGGGATAACGGAAGCCCCCAGCATTTCGGCCCCATAATGAGCACCCAATCCGCCGGTAAACAAGCCATAGCCGTAGGCAATCTGAAACACATCATTGCGTGAACAACCACCGGCGGCAAAGGTCCTGGCCATCACTTCAGACCAGGTACTCAAATCTTTGCGGGTATAGCCGGCAACGATGGGCTTGCCCGTGGTACCTGAAGAAGCGTGCAGGCGAACAATTTCAGACATGGGAGCTGAAAAGAGGCCAAAGGGGTAATTGTCTCTCAGGTCGGTTTTTGTTGTGAAGGGCAGTTTGACCAAATCATCGATGGTTTCAATATCCATGGGCGTGATACCCAGTTCCTGCATTTTCGACCGATAAAACGTCGAATTGTGATATACCCGTTCTACGGTCGCCCTCAACCGTCTGTTTTGCAGTTCGCGCATTTCTTTGCGCCCCATGCATTCATTGCTTTCGTTCCAAATCATGTCCCAATTTATTCGGTGACGCAAAGAAAACGAATAATTTGCAATTTAACACGCCCAAAAGTTGTAAATTTGTCATTTTTCCGCCCTACGCAACGTTCCCGACTCATGCAACGCAACGCTTTTCAACTGACCTCTCCCTACAAACCGACGGGAGATCAACCTGAAGCCATCCAACAATTGGTAGAAGGCATCGAGACCGGTGTACCTTACCAGACTTTGCTGGGTGTAACCGGATCGGGCAAGACCTTTACCGTCGCCAACGTGATTCAGGCCGTCAATAAACCGACCCTCGTGCTGAGCCACAACAAAACCCTGGCTGCTCAGTTGTACAGTGAGTTCAAAAGCTTTTTCCCCCACAACGCCGTAGAGTACTACGTTTCGTATTATGACTACTATCAGCCGGAAGCGTATCTACCTACGACCGACACCTACATTGAAAAAGACCTGGCTATCAACGATGAGATTGAGAAGCTGCGGTTAGCCGCCACCTCTGCCCTACTCTCTGGTCGTCAGGACGTCAT